>CAUTRX010000057.1:0-6227 GCA_963540775.1 uncultured Treponema sp.
GGGCGCTCGAAAAAAACGCGGCGGGCGGGCAGGCGGCACAAGAAGCGCACACCTTTGCCGCGCGGAGTAGTATTGACGTTTTTTCCGCCTATGATGAAAACGGCAGTTTGTATTTGGGTAATCCGAGCGGCGCATCGGACAATCCGGCAGTTAATGCGGACAACTTTTTAATGATAAAAAACGGCTATGCGCTTTCATACAATAATTCAAAATTGATACCGAATTGGGTCAGCTGGCACTTGGAAGATTCGGACTTCGGCGAGGTAAAGCGTAAAAACGACTTCCGCGCCGACACTCTTTTACCCGCAGCCTGGTACTGCGTAAAAGGCGGTTCCGAGCGCGCTTCGGGCTATGAAGCCGCCGTGTCCGATTACCGTTTTTCGGTGTACGGTTTTGATCGGGGGCACATGTGTCCGTCCGGCGACCGGACAAAAAGCGGGGAACTCAATTCGGAAACGTTTTTGATGACGAATATGATTCCGCAAGCCCCTAAAAACAACAGGCACACGTGGCGCTTGTTGGAAGAAGCGTCGCAGCGTTTTGCAAAAAACGGGTTTGAGCTGTATATCGTGTGCGGACAAACGGGGCAGGGCGGTACATCTCAAAAGGGCTTTTTTGAATCGATTCCCGTAAGTGAAAGCGGCCGTTCAATAACGGTGCCCGCCTATACGTGGACGGTTGTGCTGGTTGTGGAAAAGGGTGGCAACGACCTTTTGCGCATAGACGAAAATACGCTTGTTATCGCGGTGTGTATGCCCAACAGCGAGGATTGTTCTTTGCCGTGGCATGAGTATGCAGTCAGCGTGCACGAGCTGGAGCGGCGTACCGGCTACGATTTTTTTTCCGCTCTCCCCGACAACATTGAAACGGTGCTGGAAAGCCGCGTATACAAACATAAAACCTAGTCGCTTGTTTTGTGTTTTGTAACAATCCGCAATTACGTGAGGGCGATGCCTTTGTCGGTAAAAATCTTTTTTGCCGTTTTAAACTCCGCATCGGAAAGCGGATGTACTCCTTCGAGCGGATAGGTTTTTCCCAATTCCTGCCATTTAAAAACCCCCATCGTATGATAGGCTAATATGTCTACTTTTTCCACATTTTTAAGCGGCTTTATAAAATCGGCAAGTTTGTTCAACTCTTCAATATCGTAGGTAATGCCGGGGACAACAACGTGGCGAATCCATAAGGATTTTCCGGCAGAACATGCGTAGTCAAGAAAGCGAAGTATCGGTTCCAAAGGAACACCTGTTAAATCCAAGTGCTTTTTTTCATTGATTGATTTTATATCCAGCAAAATCAAATCCGTGTAGTCGAGTGCGCGTTTTACATCGTCATTCAAATAAAAGCCGGATGTATCTACCGCCGTATGAAGAAAATCTTTTTTACATAATTTAAAAAAATCGGCCACATATTCGCTTTGTTCAAGCGGCTCTCCACCCGTAACGGTAACACCGCCTGCAAATAAATAGTAGTGCTTATAGCGCAAAACCCGCTGAAAGGTTTGTTCTGCCGTTTCGATAATACGTGCGTCTTTACGCTCCCATGTATCGCAGTTATGGCAATACTTACAGCGCAGCGGACAGCCCTGCAAAAACACTACGTAGCGTAATCCGGGGCCGTCCACCGTGCCGAAGCTTTCATACGAATGAATAAAAGCCATAACGTGGTTACATCGATTGGTTTATAGTCCTTGACAATACATCCAGCTGCTGTTCTTTTGTCAACTTGACAAAGTTTACCGCATAGCCGGAAACCCGAATCGTAAGCTGCGGGTATTTTTCGGGATTTGCCATAGCGTCTTCCAAAAGCTTACGGTCGAACACGTTGACATTTAAGTGCTGACCGCCGTCCGGTTCAAAGTAGCCTTTTAACAGGTTTGTTAAATTGTCCACCCGAATTTCTTCCTGTTTGCCCAATGCGTTCGGCGCTATTGCAAATGTGTAGGAAATACCGTCGCCGATATCTTCAAACGGCAGTTTTGCAACCGAAGACAAAGCCGCTATTGCGCCGTTGGTGTCGCGCCCGTTCATCGGGTTTGCTCCCGGCGAAAACGGTTCGTACGCGCAGCGGCCGCAGGGGGTTGCGCCCGTTTTTTTACCGTAGACTACGTTTGAGGTAATCGTCAGTACCGATTGTGTCGCTTTTGCGTGGCGGTAGGTTTCGTGGCGGCGCAAGTAGTTCATAAACTTTTGCGCGACCATAACCGCAAGTTTGTCCGTCGCGTCGTTGTCGTTGCCGTAGGGAATGTATTCGCCTTCCCGTTTGAAGTCCACGGCAAGACCGTCTTCATTCCGTATTACTTTTACTTTTGCATCGCGGATGGCGGCAAGCGAGTCGGCGACAATTGCCAGCCCCGCAATACCGGTTGCCTGAATACGTTCGACATCGGCATCGTGGAGCGCCATTTCAAACGATTCGTACGAATACTTGTCATGCATGTAGTGAATGACTTTTAAGGCGTTCATATAAACGCCGGCGAGCCACTTCATCATTTGCTCAAAGCGCTCCATTACTTCGTCGTAATCGAGATATTCCGATGTTATCGGTTTGAACACCGGAGCGACTTGTGCGCCCGACTTTTCGTCGCGTCCGCCGTTTATCGCGTACAAAAGACACTTGGGCAGGTTGGCGCGTGCGCCGAACAGCTGCATTTGTTTTCCGATTTTCATCGGCGAAACGCAGCATGCAATGCCGTAGTCGTCTCCGAATTCGGGGCGCATTAAATCGTCGTTTTCATATTGAATGGACGACGTTTCTATCGATACTTTTGCACAAAACTTGTTCCAGTTTTCGGGCGCAAAATTAGACCACAGAACGGTCATATTCGGTTCGGGTGCCGGCCCCAGATTGTAGAGGGTGTGCAGGTAGCGGAATGAAGTTTTGGTAACCAGTGTTCTGCCGTCAACGCCCATGCCGCCCAACGACTCGGTAACCCACGTAGGATCGCCCGAAAATAATTCGTTGTATTCGGGCGTGCGTAAAAAGCGGATAATGCGCAGCTTGATGATGAATTGGTCGATTAATTCCTGCGCTTCTTTTTCGGTCAGTTTGCCTTCGGCAATGTCTTTTTCGATAAAGATATCCAAAAAGGTGGAAGTGCGTCCCAGCGACATGGCCGCTCCGTCCTGATCTTTTGTCGCCGCCAAAAAGGCAAAGTATACCCACTGAACCGCTTCTTTTGCGCTTTGTGCGGGGCGGCGCACGTCAAAACCGTAGCCGTCGCACATGCGGACAAAGGCTTCCAGCGATTTAATCTGCTCGCTGATTTCTTCGCGGTAGCGGATGTCGCTTTCCGAAAGTTCATCCGTTTCCAGTTGCGCAAGCGCCTGTTTGCGGTCTTCTATAAGACGGTCAACACCGTAGAGGGCAACGCGCCGGTAATCGCCGATAACGCGTCCGCGTCCGTATGCATCGGGCAATCCGGTGATGATACCGGATTTACGCACCGCAAGCATATCCTTCGTATATGCGGAAAAAACGCCGTCGTTGTGCGTTTTGCGGTATTTGGTGAAAATCTCTTTGGTAACCGAATCCGCTTGAAAACCGTATGCTTCAAGGGATTTTTCGACCATACGCCAGCCGCCTTTGGGGTAAATACCGCGTTTAAGCGGAGCGTCGGTTTGCAGTCCGACAATCACTTCGTTTTCTTTCGAAATATAGCCGGGACCGTAAGCATCAATTCCTTGAGGAATTTTAACTTCCGCATCATATACGCCGCGTTTGGTTTCTTCTTTAAACATTTCCGTAAGTTTATTCCAAACCGCGAGCGTACGCTCGGTCGGTCCCTCCAAAAAAGAGCCGTCGCCGGTATACGGCGTGTAGTTGTGTTGAATAAAATCCCGTACATCAACACCTGTACGCCAGTACTCTCCCTCAAAAGACTTAAAATAGTCAGAGCAATTGTTCATTGCGTTACTCCTTGTAATCAGATACCAATAATATACCTAGACTAACATTTCTAGTCAATAAAAATGCGAATTTTTTATCGATTCTTTTGAGGTAAAATGTGACAAAAGCACAAAAAACGGCAGCGTTTGTGTTTAAATGTTAAAATAGCGGTATACGCGAACAATCAAAATAAAGCGGTACTCCGATTTCGGAATGCTGTTCTTACAGCCGCTGTCCTTGCGACTGCCGCGATTGACGGGACCGGTTGGCGGCAAATGACACAATGCGAAAGATTGACAGGCGACCGATTCGGCATTACTATGGGCTGTATTGGGGGCGAGGTCGGATTGTTTTATACCAGCCGGCGATACAACCAATGAGTTAAAAGGAGTGCGTATGTGTAAAAAGTCGGAAAAACCCGACATGCTGCAGCGCTATGATGTTCCGCGCTGTATACGCTATTTAAGTGTTATATACATAGGCTTGACTATCGGTTCGGGACTGTTGAATTTGATAATAACCATAGTGGAAGAAGGCGGCGCGACTATGAATCAGCTTTCGTATGCGATAAATACATTCGGCAAAGTGCTTACCGGATTTCTCTTTTGGGGAACGGGGCAGGTTTTTTCAAAATTGACGGGAAAAGATACATGAAATTTGCTCGTTATATAAAAATCGGCAAAATCTATTATTTTTGTTCGATACTTTTAACGCTATGTTTTATCGGAGCGACGATAGCGGGACTGCCCGCGTTGTTCCGCTCATACGACACCTATAACTTGATCGGTAGCGCTTCGAAGATACCGGTTTGGCTCCATTTTATTGCCGGCACTGCGGGGTCGTTGCGGTATTTGGTTGAAACATTGACGGTAAGCGGCATTATGTTTTTTGTATTCAAAAACTTTAAAGTTATATACGCGCAAGTGCGGAATGCCGTTAAAGACACTCCTACAAAGTAATGTAGAGATGTCCTACATTATAATGTATTGGTGTCATACACGGTAATGTATGAGAGGCATACAGCATAATGTATGGGTGCCATACAGCGTAATGTATGAGAGGCATACACTATAATGTATGGCACTCATACAAGGGGCGCCCATCCTCATCTTATCCGATATATCTTGGTTAGAGACGCCCACGGATAATTGCACATTCATTGTGCCTGTGTTATAGTTCCGTAGAGAACACACAACAAATATGACTTTTTTTACCCTCATAGGAATTGCAGTCGGCCTCTCTTTTGACGCGTTTACGGTGGCACTGACCAACGGTACGGTTATAAAAGATCTTCGTATACAGCACGGATTTGCAATGGCGCTCGCATTCGGCTCGTTTCAGTTTATTATGCCCGTTATCGGTTGGGCGGGCGGCGCTGCATTCAGTGCGTACATAGAGGCAATCGATCATTGGATTGCCTTCGGCCTGTTAGCCTTTGTCGGCGGAAAAATGATTGTAAACTCGCTGCCCTTCAAAAAACGGGCGGAACGGAACAGCTTGCGGGACAAAAGCGGGGACGGCTGCCCCAAAAACGATTGCCGCAATCCGAAAACGCTGCTGTTGCTGGCGGTTGCAACGAGTATAGACGCGTTGGCGGTGGGAGTCGGCTTTGCGGTTATGCATACCACAGTCTTTTTTCCGGCTTTGTGTATCGGCACCGTCACGTTTGCCCTTTCTCTGGCAGGCTATTTTATCGGCAAAACGGTCGGAGCAAAAATTACAATCGATTTGGAAATTATCGGCGGCATTATTTTAATCGGTATGGGCATAAAAATCCTCATCGAGCATTTAAGCTGTGCGGCTGTATCTTAGTCGTTCAGCTTAAATGTTTAGTATCGGTATTCATCACGTTGCTTGAAGCAGAGTAAGGTGATTTTACGCGGAATTATACCGAAAAATCAAAGCTCAAAAGTAAACGAGCCTTTTTGCATTAGCCGGAAGCGTTCCCTTGACTAAGGTGCAACAAAACTCTGCAAACAAGGATTTACTGAATGAATCTTTTAACCCACGTATCTAAAAAATTCATTTGCTCTTCCGTATGAAACCAATGTTCGCCCCTATCAAAAACCGTTAAGCTCGCGTTTATTGTATGTGCAAAATTCGTCATTGTTTCCAAAGAAGTCATATCGTCTTTTTTACCGTAAAGAATGCCGGTAGGAATGTTCCATGTTATAGGATTGTTCCTGACAAAAGAAAGATATTCCCACGATAAGGGTTCGCCGAAAGAAGTACTGATTATCTTTTTTGCCCTCAGTTCTTCTTCGGATACCTTTGCCTTTTTCATCATAGTTAAGATTAGATTTTCCATATCGACAATGGGCGAAATAAACAGGGCTTTT
>CAUTRX010000058.1:0-6182 GCA_963540775.1 uncultured Treponema sp.
GAACAAAACTCGAAGCAAGAATTGTACAAAGATGTATAATTCTTGCCCGCATAAGGTCGGGGTGCATTTTCGGTTTTTTTATTCTTCTTTTATTCCGCTGTTTATCAAAAGGTTCTTTATTGTTTCAATTTCGGTGAGCGAAAACAGTAACACGCCGATAGCAGTAAGCGTTTTCAGATTCCAACGCATGTCAATCCTCCGTTTGTGTTCTCACCCGTATAATGCTGTCGGCTGGTAAGGCGGCTTCGGTGTATAAAAGGACGGGGGTGTTGTGGTGTACCGAATCGAGGATTTTTCCCGTTTCGGGATCGACGAAACAATAGTCGGCCGGCGCGATATGCATGTGTGCGCATTCGGGAAAAACGGCTTCAAGTTCGGTGCCGGCACGGGTTTGATTTGTCGGGGTGTATTCGTAAAAGTGCCGGTTTTTGTCGGCTTTTACAAAGTGCGGAACCTTTTCGGGGTGCAGCCGTAAATCTTTTTCGCGGGCTTCGCGCGCGGCAGGGTGCATACCGTCAAGGGAACGTTCAGCTTCGGCGGCACGGTTTTGTGCCGTGCAAAAGACGGTGTGCGATTCATCGCCGTTCAGCCGTTTTCCGACAACACCCGCCATATCGTACTCGCTTGCGGTTTCACCGCTGACCGTTTCGTTTGCGTCACCGCTTCCGTAATAAAAACCGGTACCGAAGGCGCGGTGGCTTGTTTTATACAAATCTTCGATAAAGGGTGCGGCTTCATCGGCGCTTATGCGGCCTTCCAAGCGGTCGATCGCTTTGCGGTATGCGCGCGTTACGATTGCCGTATAGTACAGGCTTTTCATCCGTCCTTCGATTTTTAGAGAATCCGCGCCCGCTTTTTTCAAATCGTTCAAATGATCGATCATGCATAAATCTTTGGAAGAAAGAACGGCGGTAAAGTTTTCGCCTTCAAAAATCGGAAAATATTCGCCCGGCCGCTTTTTTTCCTGCAAGGCAAGCGAGCCGCTTTGGGCGACCTTTTGCAAATCGGCGTTTGGGGTAGAAGCTTCCGCCGTATCTGTGTCGTTTTTTCGGACAAGCGAATAATCCCAGCGGCACGAATGCGAGCAAAATCCCGCATTTGCACTGCGTCCGTTCATATAAGCGCTCATAAGGCAGCGCCCCGAATAGGCGATACACATTGCCCCGTGCGCAAAAACTTCCAGTTCCATGTCGGGGACGGCGTCTTTTATTTCGGCAATTTCCGCCAAAGAAGCTTCGCGCCCGAGCACCACCCTGCAAAAACCCAAATCGCGGTACATTTTGACGGCTTCGCGGTTTATGCAGTTTGCCTGCGTGCTTAAATGCAGAGCCGTGTTCGGAAAATGTTTTTGTAAAATGCGCACTATACCGACATCCTGAACGATAAAGGCATCAAACGGATAGGATTTAAAATAATCAATCTCGGATAAAAAATTGTCTATGTCGGCGTTGTGAAAGCTGATGTTCAGTGCGCAAAAAAGTTTTTTCCCCGGATACCGTTTTTTTAGATTGTGTACGCTTGTGTATTCGTCATCGTAAAAATTATCCGCTTTAATGCGCAAAGAAAAATGTTTGAGTCCTATATATGCTGCGTCGGCACCGTATGCATAAGCGAAGCGTAATTTTTCGATATTACCCGCAGGAGAAACCAGCTGCATTATTTTGGCCTGTTTTTTATGTGGGCACCGGCTTTTTCGACTGCCAAGTGGGCTTGCGGCAAAAATTCGTCCGCCATCTGAAACAAATGAATCATTCCTTCCCACAAATCGATTTCGCACGGAACGTCCGCTTTGCGCAGTTTATCCTGAAAACACAAGACATCCTTTTTGAGAAGTTCGTCTTCGGCCATTTGAATATATACATCGGGTAAGCCTACCAACATTTCGGGGCTTGCGTACATCGGAGATACGAGCGGATTTTTAAGATTTGCCGAATAGGTGTATAATTCCGCCGCCGAGCGCACGGCTTCGGGAGAAAGAATTTTGTCCCGATTGCGTTTCGGCGGTATTTTTAGCGATTCGGAATCGGCGGATATGTCGAACCACGGCGAAAACAGTACCAGTTCGTCGATTTTATTGCGGAATTTTCCCTTAATCGACAGGACAAGGGCTACTGCAATGGCCGCACCCGAACCGTCTCCTGCAATGATAATGCGGCTGTTTTCGATGTACAGCTTTTTTATAACTTTTTTTAAATCTTCCAACGCTGCGGGAAAGGGGTATTGCGGTGCAAGATGGATTTCGGGCAACACGAGTTTTGTGCACGAGGCGTTTGCAAGTGAGGCGCAAAAATTCCCCCACGCGGCGCAAGAGCCGCCGACAAAAGAACCTCCGTGCACATACAGCAATATCCGTTCCGATGCGTAAATTTCGGGTGTAAATACGTCGTATTCAACAGAATCGACGGTGCACCGTTCGCGCTCAACACGGTTCGGTAAAATCGGCACGGTAAATTCGGCGTCAAGTTTTTGCCTGAATTTTTCTATATCGTCGGAGGGTTCCAAAATCAACTGTTTTATTTTTTTTATCGCTTTTTTTGTGTCGGCATGCATCATACGTCAAAGTATAGCAAAAAAATCATAAATTTGCTATACTTTGCGCGCTATGCCTATAAAAATTTTGTCCGATTTGCCTGCACGGAAAGTGCTTGAAAAAGAAAATATTTTTGTTATGACCGAACGGCGCGCTCAAACGCAGGATATTCGTCCTTTGAAAATCGCTTTGGTAAATCTTATGCCCACCAAAATCGCAACGGAAACGCAAATTTTGCGGTTGTTGGCAAATACTCCTTTGCAAGTTGAAATTTCTTTGGTGCACATGGAAAATCACAAAACCAAAAATACCGGTACCGATCATTTGGAACGATTTTATATTCCTTCAAAAGAAGTGCTTGAACGCAAATTCGACGGTATGATTATCACCGGTGCTCCCGTAGAGCAGCTTCCTTTTGAGGTGGTTGATTATTGGGAAGATTTAACGCGCATTATGGATTATGCGTGCGAAAATGTGTTTTGTACGCTGTATATTTGCTGGGGCGCTCAAGCCGGATTGTACCACCATTACGGTATTAAAAAATATGATTTGGACAAAAAGCTGTTCGGTATATTTTCAAACAAACGTACTACCTGTGCCGAACCGCTTTTGCGCGGATTCGACGACGTTTTTCCCGCCCCGCAATCGCGCCACACTGAAGTACGCAGCGCCGACATAAAAAGTTGTCCCGATTTGACTATCCTTGCCGAATCGGAGCAGGCGGGTGTTTTACTTGTCAAATCAAAAAATAACCGACAAATTTTTATGACGGGGCATTTGGAGTACGATACCGAAACATTGGCAGGCGAATACCGGCGTGACAAAGAAAAAGGCTTACCGATAGAGGTGCCGTGCAATTATTTTCCCGGCGACAATCCCGACAGCGCCCCCGTTTCGACGTGGAGAAGCCATGCCCATCTGTTTTATTCGAATTGGCTGAATTATTACGTGTATCAGGAAACTCCTTATGAGTTTGCGTAAGAGGAAACGGCTGTGAGTATGCTGAATTTTTCCCGTGCGCCTTACGGTTCTTTTTTTGATGCGGCGGTCGTCGGTGCGGGGCATGCGGGGCTTGAAGCGGCGCTCGCATTGGCACGCCGCGGTTTTCAAACAATTATTATAACCCAGTCAATCGATGCGATATGCCGCCTTTCGTGCAACCCGTCAATCGGCGGCATTTCCAAAGGCAATATCGTCCGCGAAATAGACGCACTCGGCGGCGAAATGGCGCACCTTATCGACAAAACTATGATTCAATACCGGCTTTTAAACCGCAGCAAGGGGCCTGCCGTTCAAGCGCCCCGTTCTCAGGCGGACAAACAGCTGTATTCCGCCCTTGCGCGCCGCCTGTTGGAACGCGAGCCGAACCTGTATTTGCTGCAGGATACGGTTGTAAAACTGGAAACTGTTGAAACACCGCACAAGCGCCGAAAACTCACCGGCCTTGTTACGCAGCGCGGAAGGTGCATACCCGTGCGCACAGCCGTCCTTACAACGGGAACCTTTTTGGGCGGCAAAATCTTTATCGGCGATTACGACGAACCCTGCGGACGCTTGGGAGAAACGGGCGCCTTCGGCCTCACCGAATCTCTTGTCTCACTGGGCTTTACCGTCGGACGCTTAAAAACGGGAACGCCGCCGCGTCTTTTGCGCTCTTCCATCGATTTTTCCCGACTGGAAATTCAGCACGGCGACGATGAAGTTTTGCCCTTTTCGTTTGATACCGAAAAAATAGAGCGCCCCATGGTCCCCTGCTATCTTGCCTACACAAATGAACACACACACGCTGTAATCCGCGAAAACATCGGTCTTTCACCCCTCTACAGCGGAAAGATAAACGGCGTCGGGCCGCGTTATTGTCCGTCCATAGAAGACAAGGTAATGCGCTTTGCCGACCGACAGCGTCACCAGCTTTTTGTTGAACCCGAAGGTCTTGATACCGACGAAATGTATGTGAACGGACTTTCGTCTTCGCTTCCCGAATCGGTGCAGGATTCTTATCTGCGGACAATTGCCGGCTTTGAGCGTGCGGTAATGACGCGCCCCGGCTATGCGGTCGAATACGATTTTATCGATCCGACCCAATTAACCGCCGGTCTTGAAACAAAGCGTGTCGCCGGCCTTTTTACTGCAGGGCAGATAAACGGAACCTCCGGCTACGAAGAAGCCGCAGGGCAGGGGCTTATCGCCGGAATCAATGCGGGAAGCTATGCCGCCGCCCATAAAAAACTCTGCGGCGAAACGGTTGAAGGACACAGCGACCGAAGGCGCGATATTCCCGAATACGAAAGCCTCGTTTTACGTCGTGATGAAGCTTACATCGGAGTCCTTATCGACGACTTGGTAACGCTGGGTACCAAGGAACCGTACCGCATGTTTACCGCGCGCGCCGAATACCGTTTAAAACTGCGCCATGACACGGCGGACGAACGCTTAACCGAAAAGGGCTTTAAAGCCGGTCTTAAAAGTGAAGCTCAAATGCAGCGGGTGCACGACAAAGTACGTATGCGAAACGAAATCTTAGTCTATTTGGAAAAAAATCCTGCAGCCGCCTCAAAGGAAGCAGCCGAAAACGGCTTTGACGAAGCGGCGTGGAAGAATGCATGCATCGACTATAAGTATAAATACTATATCGAAAAACAGGACAGGCGCGTTGAAAAAATGCACCGTATGGAAGGCGCCCTTATCCCTCCCGATTTCGACTACGCTTCGATTCCCGCCCTCTCAGCCGAAACGCGCCAAAAGCTCGAAACCGTCCGCCCGCGCACCCTCGGTCAGGCCGCTCGCATTTCCGGCATCCGCAATTCGGATCTTATGCTTTTAATGGTGTATATAAAACAGTAAAAAGTTAAATCGAAGGTAAATCTCTAAAAACTGAAGTTTTTAGAGATTCCCATGTGTATGAATACGGTTTTGTAATTCAAATATCTAAGCACAGACAACCCGAACGTTTTTCTTTTGTAAATCCGCTTTAAGTGCGGAGGATATTCCATCATCGGTAATGACCGTGTGCACTTCGCTTGCGTCAAACAAACGGGCGACACTGCGTGTTCCGAATTTTGACGAATCCGAAAGAACAAAAATCTTATCGGCATTTTTGCTGATTGTTTTGACGGTTCCCGCCCGCGTATGATTTTCCTGAGAAAAACCGTGTTCAGCCGTATAGCCGTCTATGCCGGTAAACAGTTTTTCAACATGATATTCTTTTGCGCACATCTCCGTTATAGGGCCGACCATAACCTGCGCATCGTTTTGATAGTCTCCGCCCAGTAAAACGGTTTTTGCGCTGGGGACGTGACGTATGTATCCGGCTATAAAAGCGGAATTTGTGATAATTGTAATATCTTTTGCCGCTGTCGCTATCTCCATAGCCAACAGAGCACAGGTACTTCCCGATTCAATCATAACGGTTTCGCCGGGAGTTAAAAAAGATAAAGCCTTTTTTGCAATTTTTTGCTTTATTTCATATGCATAAGACAGCCGTGAATTTATATCATCATGCGAAACCCGCAATGCGTAACCGTGAAAGCGGCGTAAAAGCCCCTTGTCTTCCAGTACTTGCAAATCTTTCCGTATGGTAACGGTCGAAACTTGAATGTGATCGGCTATTTGTTTTACATTCAATTTGTCATGTTCGTTTAATAAATTTACG
>CAUTRX010000059.1:0-6083 GCA_963540775.1 uncultured Treponema sp.
GCCGTTTCCATAACCGATTTTTCGCTTATCGAAGAAAGTTCGGTTTCGTTAAACAGAATACTGCCGGAATAATTTTTGTTTTGCGTCATAATCAATTTTGCGACGGTACTTTTTCCGCAGCCCGATTTGCCTACAATCGCCGTACATGATCCGGCATTACACGTTATGCACACATTTTTTAAAACGGAACGCTCGGGTGAATAGGCAAAGGAAACATCTTTCAACGAGATACCGACCGCCGCATCGGAAATAACCGCACTGCGATCCGAAACTTCGGGTAAATCGAGTAGTGCAAATATTTTATCGACCGCCGCCATGCCGTTCATTGCAATGTGGAAAAAAGAGCCGAGCAGACGCACCGGAATAAAGAATTCGGCACTGAGTAACACAATCATTAAACAGCCGCCGAGCGTAATCGCATTGCGCGACAATTCGCCGAATGCGATAATCATTCCCGCAGCGGCTCCCCCGTATGCCATTATGTCCATAATGCTGGTGCTGTTTAACTGCATCGAAAGCACTTTCATCGTAATGCGCCTGAAATTCTCGGCTTCGCGGTCCATCTCGTCCGTCTTTTGCTTGTCCGCCCGATAAATCTTGAGCGTCGTCAAACCTTGCAGGTTTTCCAAAAAGCTGTCGCCCAATCCGGCATACACCGCCCAATAGCGGCGCAACAGATATTTTGCCAACCTCGTAATCGCGGCAATGGAAATCGGAATAAGCGGCACGCAAAGCAATAATACGCCGCTCGAACGCACGCTTATAAAAGCTAAAAAAGCAAAAAGCGTGAGCGGCGCAAGCAAACTGTATATAAACTGCGCCAAATATTTTCCGAAATAGACTTCAAGCTGTTCCACCCCGTCGGAGGCAAGCTGCACGATTTCGGCAGTAGGGACGTCTTCCCGGTAAGAAGCGCCCAAACGCAGCAGCTTTCGGTAAATGTGATCGCGCAGCGTCAGTTTAACGTCGGCGCTCGCTTTATAAGACGCCCACACGTAGACTTTATCCGCTGCAAGACGGACGGCAAGACAACAGGCTATAAATGCACCGTACCGCCGTACGAACGCAAAATCCGCCGTATGCGTATATATTTTTTGAATAATATCGGTGATACAAAACACAACCGCTATTTGACAAAGCAGCGAAATCCATTGACAAAACACTTGCAAAAATACAAACTTTTTCGCCTGCGACAACAGCCTTATAAGACGAACTTTAATCATGATTCTTCCTTATCCATGCACTCACAATCATATGTTTTATAACGAGCAGAGGGTGATACAAAAACATGCGCGGAGCGGAAAAGCGCATAACCGCTCTAATTTTATTCCGCATTTCG
Organism: uncultured Treponema sp.; assembly: GCA_963540775.1. Lineage (GTDB taxonomy): Bacteria > Spirochaetota > Spirochaetia > Treponematales > Treponemataceae > Treponema_C. The sequence goes on from CAUTRX010000059.1 coordinate 1,340, forward strand.
GGTGAATAACAATGAACCTTACATGCGGAACAAAACGTCTTTTCTTGCATAAACCGGCAGCTATCGACTTTACTTTGCGCATATGCATAAAGAGCCGCGCACTCGGAACAAAAACCGTTTTTTGTATTGTGCCGTTTTCGGCAATACAGGCGTATCATTTTACCGACAATTTTTTTTTCGTGTGTCGCTCCGGTCTCCGGCAAGTTATACATTGCTAACTAGCATATCGCATAATCGGCTGCTCGTCAATCGTCGGATAACCGGCATTCAGCCGGCATTGTTGACAAATCGGGTTTTAAAGGTTAGTATTCGCAAACACTTACCGCCTCAAAGAGCGGGCACTAAGGGGTTTTTATGGAAAAGCGACTAAACCGGATATGTGTTTGTGCAGTATTCATGTGTGTTGCCGTGTGCGCCGCAGCGCAGGATACGGCTACGGCGGAAAAAACGGCAATGCCGCCTTCCGGCGAAACACAAAATCCGATCGCACAAAGTGCGCAGCAGGATATATACGGTGCATACTGGGGCGAAATGACCATGTTTTTTTCCGCACATAAAACATGCGTAACGCTTGCCGAAAACGAAGTTATGCTGTACAGCACAAAAAAAATACGCTCGTACTCCCGCGTAACCTATACCGACAACGGAGACGGCACCTGGCTGGTATGTGCATATTCAAATCAAAAAACGCCCGGTAAACACAAGCCCAACGTAACCGTCCTCGTCGACACGCGCGTCGCCCCCTACAGTGCACAAGTTACGATTGTCGCTATGAACAAAAACATACACTGCGTGAAGGGTAAAAACTATGACTTCAGCCTCGGAAAACAAGAATAGCATGCCCATTGACAAGGCGCAGCGTAAAAGATAATATTTTACATTGTTAGTTTAAACTAATAATAAAACTGTCTCTATCATGGAGGTTTTTATGAAGAACAAGAAATGTATGTACGCATTGATGATTTTAGGCATTACGGCGTTTTTTACCGCATGTACCAATTTTGCGGAACCGAAAAAATCCAAATCGGAACCTACACCCGAAATTGTACGCGGTTCTTATTGGGGTAGATTTAAAATCGGTACCACACAGCATAACGGCTGCCTGGTTATAAAAGAAACGTCGCTGGAATTACACAGCAATATGATGGGAAAAGTGTATCCGCTTTTAAAATGCATCGACAACAAAGACGGTACCTGGACCATATCCTGTTACCTAGAAGGAGAAGACACGTCAGAACCGACAACACATACCATCGTTACCGTTAATACCGCCGTCACACCGCATACGTGTAAGCCCGATGTCATTCCCATGAGAGGAGTCGCAGGCGGAGGGTTTACTGACCATATAAAAGGCGCTCCGTACAATAACGAGTTTACGAAGTGATAATAAAGCATATTAAACGCATGTGCGTTTACAATAAAATCTTATGGAGGTCTTCTTATGAAGAAGTGTAAAGCTTTTGTATTTGCGGCGCTTATTTTAGGTGCGGCGATCTTTGTTTCGTGCAATAACACTGCACAGAATAATGCCCCCCCCCCCCCGTAACCTCTGTTCCGAAATCGGACTTATACGGAGCCTACTGGGGTGAACTCGATATGGGGACACTTGGCAAGCTCCCCGTTTGCGTGACCGTGGCTGAAAGTGAAGTCTTTTTGCATAATACGGTTATGCCGAATAAATACGAAACACTGGAATATGAAAACAAAGGGAACGGTACATGGGAAATACGTGCATATAATAACAAACACGTTAAAAAAGTAACCATAACCGTTGATACAAAGGTTTCACCGTTTACCGCGAAGGTTGTTATCAATGCCATGGGAGATAAAACAGTGGACTGTACAAAGGGACGCCCGTACGACAACAGTTTGGGAGCGTAACGGACGCAAAGGATGGCTGCCGGAAAACGTACAAAAGCAGAACGATTCGGCAGTCTGAGTAATAGCACGGGAAGGAATATCAACCGAACGGCTTTGGCGCCCCTTCCCGAATATAAAAAAGAGGTCACTGCACTATGAAATTAAAAACGGCAGCATCAGTTTGTATATTTTGTTGCGTATCGCTTCTATTCGCGCAAAAAACGGCCGGCGAAGACGCCGTTATTGTCGTAAGCAGTTCCAAAATCGAACAAAGCAGTGACGATGCGGCCGAAAAAGTGGAAGTTATTACAAACGAGCAAATAAAACAAAGCGGCGCAAAAACGCTCAGCGAAGCGGTACGCACCAATGCAGGAATCATCATTTCCGGCCATCCGACCGAAGCAATCAGCATGCAGGGCTTCAGCGGCAAATACGTAAAAGTCCTTATCGACGGCGTCGCCGTACCGGGAGATATCGGCGGCTCGACACCGGTACATCAAATTCCCGTAGAAGACATAGAACGCATAGAAATAGTTAAGGGAGCATCTTCCGCCCTTTACGGCTCCGACGCTATGGGCGGTGTCATACACATTATCACAAAAAAAAATAAAGCACACAAAAAAGGCGACGCGGACAAAAAGAAATTCAATGCCGATCTTTCGACCGAATTTGCAAGCAATATCCGATCGTATACCGCCGCACGGCTTGCTTACACCGGCCCGAAATTCAGCGGTGCGCTGTCCGGCTCCTTCGACTGGAACCGCGGCTTAATCGAACGGCGCAACACCGTCCTTGTCGACGATTTGAGGATTTACAAAGTACCGACAAACCGGCTCGGTTTTGTCCGCACACATGCGGATTGGAAAATCGGCGACGGAACAATCGGTACGTACGGCCTTTTTGCCGATTCTTTCAGAAAGACGAATACTTCCAAATACGAAACGATGGAATATCATACAAACCGCGGCGAAGCGGGCGTTACGGGAAAAAAGAATCTCACGGATACATGGCTTTTGAGCGGGTTTGTCAGCAGCAAACTCTATACGCTCGACACGAATTTTAAAAACATCGTACAGGACAACGCGCGCAGAACCGTTTCTCAATCCGTTGACGCTGAAGCGGAAATCCGCGCTTCGTGGGACCCGAATCTGGTCAATTCCGTATTGATGGGCTTTAACGGCAACTTTCAAACCATACGCGGCAATTCGTTTGTCGGCATGCGCAAACAATTATTGCTCAGTTTGTTCGCACAGGATACGATAACCATCGGAGATTCGGGCAAGCTGCTTATCGTGCCGGGTACACGCTTCGACCTTGCCCCGCCGCTGGAAAGCAACAAACCGCTTTTTCAGGTTACCCCCAAGCTGAGCATTAAATACGATCCTTTTGCAAGTACAACCCTGCGCTTTTCTTACGGCATGGGCTACAGAATCCCCACGCTCAAACAAAAACACTGGCTGTTTACGCACGATTACGCAAGCGGCACCGGTAACTTTGTTTTATACGGTAACCCGAATTTAAAACCCGAAACGTCGCACGGCTTTAATCTTGATGTCGAACAAAAAATCGGCAGTTCCGTCCGCTTGTCTGCGTCCGGATATTTTAATTACGTGCTGAACCTTATCGATAATCACATTACAGGATATGATCCCGGTTCGGGAAAATACAATCGTTCCTACCACAACGTTGACAAAGCCCTCACGTTCGGTAGTAGCATTTCGGTTAACTCGAAGCTCAAGCGTACCGTCCTCGGCGCTTCCTATGCGTATACGGGCGCAAAAGGGTACAGCAGCGCGCTTGGTACGTATATCGATTTAACGTCACGGGTTCCGCACCGCGTAACGGCATCCGCACTGTATACGATTCCCGTTATCGAAACCGACGTTTCACTGCGCATTGAATGGAACTCGCCGGAACTTATCGATTACGATCTTAACATATACTCGCCCGATTTTCTTATGGCGGGTTTAACGGTCGATAAAAAATTTCTTAACAACAAAATCGATGTTTATGCCCGTGTCGATAATATGCTGAACAACGTCCACTTTAAAAAAGGCTCGCTGGGCATAAATCAAAAAGACCATTTCGGATTGCACCACGGTACGATATTTGCCGCAGGTGTAAAATTACATTTTTAGGGAGTATATTATGAAAAGAAAATTGACAGCGGCCGCAGCGGTATGTGCAGTCCTTATCCTGTGTTCGTGTGAAGAACCGCGAGCAACAAACGCGGTACCGGATTATCCCCTCAATACGCTGCACGGCAGTTGGATACGCAACGGCAACATCGGAGCGATGGGAGTAACAAAGCTAAAATCCTATACAAAGAACGGCAAGCAGCTTATGGAATGGACGGTGCAGGATGCAACACTCACTTTTGAGTGTCGGAATATACAAAATCCGCGTCCGAGCTTGTATATTTTTGATTGGCATGAATACGATGAAGCTACCGATAACTCAGTACCTCAAAAATTTATGACCATAAAAGTCGCCATCGAAGAACGAGACGATATTTATATGGCAACGGATGCAAACGGCATGGGCGGTCTTACCATGACCCGTGTAAAGTGACCGCATAACATGCACGTTTTTTTTCAACGATTGGTACTCGGCGGCGGTATTATAAACTACGTAATCCTCGCCGAGTATGTTATTGTGTTAGCCCTCATTGCCGAAAGGCTTGTCTATTACACTTGCACGCGGTACAACAGAAAAAAAATCGCCGTCCTCATCAACAATGTGAGCGATTTTCCCTGTGCACATACACTTGCCTCCGATACAAATTATAGATATGCGGCGCCGATGCGAGCGCTTGGCGAATTCATACGCTACGAGCATTCGCAGCCGCAGCTTTTGAACGAGGCAATGCAGCGGTTTGTCGAAT
>CAUTRX010000060.1:0-6026 GCA_963540775.1 uncultured Treponema sp.
ATATATTTTTGTCCATGTCGGCGTATACACATCCTGGTACACCAGTGCAAAGCTCATTATTTCTCCGACACTGTATTGAATTCCCATATCAAAGCCAAGACCTAAAGACAGATAAAACGGCAGCTTTTTCATCGGGTCTTCAGAAATAAATGCGGTAATGCTTTTCGTGTAAATCGTTTCAAATTGAACGGTACCGCGGCCGGAAAGTCCGACAGACAGAACACCGCCTTTTCCGAAGTCAAAAGGAAAGCCGTACCCGGCGACAAATGCCAAACCGGTACCGGCACGGATATCGGAACGGGAAAGCGAAAAAATACTGCCGTCGGCATGCGTTGTGTTTATAAAGCCCCAACCGAAATTATTGCGAATGGCGCCGAATGTCAGCGGGCCTCCTATTTTGGTGCCGAAACTGAAGCCCGCATCACCTATCATGCCGAGCAAGAGGTCTGTAGAAACCTCCGGATCTTTTAAATCGACTTTACCGCCGGCGCTGTCCAAACCGAGCTTTAACATTTTATCCAAGGGGCCGCTTAGCGTTATCGCCGTAATCGGGGGCAAAAGGGTTTTTTCTTTAGTGAAGGCAAGGGCTGCGGGATTAGAAAAAAGCGCATACAAAGATGAGGTATCCGTAAAATACGGACCGCCGAAACCCTCCGAACGGGTGTCTACAGCTTCAATACGGTACGGGGTATAAGCAAAGAGCACTGCTCCCATACAAAAAAACAAAGCAAAGGCGGCGGGCTTAGCTGCTTTATGTATAATTCGTTTCATGCCGGTTTTAATCCTTTTTAAAAGATGTCAATATATCGGTTAAGGATACCAAACCCAACAGTTTTGCGCTGTCTGCGGTTATGTTTCTTTTGATTTTACCGTCAGGGGTGTCCACTTCGGCACCGGACAGCAGCTTTACCGCAGTAACGGCGGCCTTCAGCGCTTCTCTGCTTTTTTTTGCTTCGGGCGTTTCATTCGCTTGAGGAGCTCCCAACATCTTCTCCACGATGGCTTCCGGAGTTTGAGTTTTAAAATCGATAGCAGTTGTCCCGATGTTATTCCGTATGGTTTCAAATCCTTTTTGAGCGGCTGTTTGTATGATAAGTGCAACGGCGGCGTTTGCCAGAATTCCCGGGTCGGCCTCACGCATTGTTTGCGGGTCGGTTAAAAGCTGCGTCGGGGCGGTTGTATCGAATGTATTGATGCTGTCAATCAGATTTCTTACCATTCTCTCGGCCGCATTCTTTTTTTTAGCGGAATCTTTCATGTCTGTAAGCGCCTTTTGCGCAATATCGGCAACTTTTTTTAACGGAATGGAAGCATCGAGTGTCAGATTAAGCACAGCTTCTTTTTCTTTTATGGACAGAGACTTCAATTCCGACGGACTTTTGGTTCCAAGCGCGTCCATAATTGCCGCGACGGTTTTCGGGTTTGCACTGATTTTTCCCTCTGCAAAAGCGGCCAATTCGCGTGCGGAAGCGTTTTTAAAAACATCTTTTTGGTCGCGCTGTGCATTTTTTGCCAAAGAAGTGGTAAACATTCCGCAGGAGGTATACAAAATACCGGCAATACACAAAATGGCGCATAATAAAACCGTTGTTGGATTTTTTTTCATAGTTTTCTCCTATCCGTTAAAACTATATCTATATAATAACACATATTCTTTATAAAGACAAGAAATGAAACCGGCGGATTACGGAGCGGACAACCGTCCCGGCCCCTGCATTATCTTTCAGGCCACCTCTTCATTATAATGAAGGACATGCCGACCGTTTGCTGCCGCAATGACGGATCAGCGGTGTTCCGCACGGACGGCGAAGGCGTCGCAGGGGTCGGTATGCGACGTTTTTGTGCATAAGGCGTCGATACGCAAGAGTACTTCCCTGCCGCCCATGTGGAGCAGCGTATCTTCGGCATGTTTTACGCGCACATGCAAAAAGTTTTCGGTAACCGCCCGTACTTCATTTTTGCGGAACTTTTCGATTACGGCCTTAAAGTCGGAACCGATGCAGCTTTCTATGTAAGCCTTTTTTTGCGCTGCGGCAACTACCGTCAATTCGCGGACTCTGTGCTTTGCCGTCGCCGGCGAAATGACAGGGCGCATAGCGTAGGCTTGTGTGCCGGGGCGCGGCGAAAACGGAAATGCGTGAATCCACGAAAAGGCGCATATGCGGCACAACTGCAGCGTTTCGGAAAAATCTTCGGGAGTTTCGCCGGGAAAACCGGTGATAATATCGCATGCAATAAAAGGAAGTTTTTTTATGCGGCGCAAACGTTCAACCGCTTCTTTTACACGGGCTGCGCTGTAGGGACGTTTCATCGCTTGTAGAATCTTATCGCTTCCCGATTGCACCGAAAGATGAAAGTGCGGCCGGATGCGTTCGTGTGCCAAAACCGTGCACAATTCGTCCGTTACGATTTGCGGGTGCAGGCTTGAGAGCCTCAGCGAAATGCGTTCCGTGTGTGCCAAAAGATAGGTGAGTAGCTGCGCCAAGCCACCGTCCGCAGGTGCTTTATCGGACGGGCAAAAGCTGTACTGACTTAAATTGACGCCCGTAAGCACCGCTTCGCAGTGTCCGGCTTTTTCGAGCTGCAAAACCCGCTCCAGTACCGTATCCGCCCGCAGCGAAACGGAAGGGCCGCGCGCAAAGCAAATGCGGCAATAGGAACAGCGGTTGTCGCACCCGTCCTGAATTTTAAGCGAAGGGCGTGAATGCTGTAAAAAAGTGTCGGTGGAAAGAACAAAATGCCGGTTCGGCGCGAAGGCAAACGGTGCGGGGACGTGGGGTGTGTGTCCGCCGTACTTTTGATAGGTTTGAGGGGGGGCGCTCTGTTCCGTATCGAAACTTCCCGCATACAAAGCGCGCAGTTCCGCAGCCAAATCCGTTCCGTCTTTTGTAAAAAAATGCAAAAAATCCGGCAGCCGTACCAACACATCCTTATGCTTGCCGCCCAAAACGGCAATGCGTTTGTCGATACCGCATAAAAAGCTGCCGTCCAACTGTGCGTAACAGCCGGTGATAAGAACGGCGGCGCGGGGATATTTTTCTAAAAGGAGCCGTATAATGCGCCGGCATTTTTGTTCGGCTTTTGCCGTGACGGTGCAGGTGTTCACAATGCATAAAACGGTGTGTGTGTCGATGCGGGAGGCGGCGCTCACTCCGTCCATGCGGCAATCGAAGCCGCCGTCGGAAAAAGCGCGTGCGGCGCTTTCCGATTCAATTTGATTTAACTTACAGCCGAGTGTTTCGAATCTGACTGTCCGATTTTGCGTCATAAACCGTTTTTCGTCGAATTTAAAATTACGTTTTTACACCGCAGCGGCTTAAATCTAAATGTCATGCTTAAAATTAAGGCCGTTGTCTTAAATCCTAAATTTTCGGACAACCCCGGTGCCGAAAGAGAATACATCGATCGGTACTTATAAGCGCGCGCGGACTCTGTCTCTGCCGCGCAGGGCATCGGCTTGTCCGGCATTGAGTTCCAAGGCTTTTTCGTAAGCGGCGGCCGACAGAGCAAAGCTGCCTGCCATTTCGCGCGCATAGCCGAGTCTCGTCCACCAGTAATCGTACAGCGGTTCCGTGCGTACGGCTTGAGAAAAAGCGATGTCGGCGTGGTTGTAGCGCGCAAGACGTATATAGATTTCTCCCATAAAGTAATAGGCTTCTCCCAAACGGTTGCCTTTTTCGCCGACCAAAGACACGTATTCCTGAAACAGCGCAAGGGATTCGCGGTTTTGCCCCAAATAAAATTTCGCTTCGCCCAAAATTTCAACTAACCGCTGGTCGTATTGCGATATTTTGCGCCCCTGCAAAGCCCAGTATTCGGCTTCAGAGTATTGGCGGTTTCGCACCAGACTCCAGCACAAAACAACATAGGAATCGATATTGTCCGGCCGCTCTTTTATTTCCTGCTCGCATACGGCGATTGCTTCCGTATAGCGTCTTGCAGTATATAACTTTAAAGCATCCGGTTTTTGTTTTTGAATATGTGCGGCGGGCGGATTTTCTCCTGCGGGCGCAAACGTCTCCTGTCCGAAACAAAAGGAGGCAATAACGCAAAGAGCTGCGGTACAGAGGGCGATTTTTTTATTCATGCCGGTCTCCCTGAGTTTGAAGCATCGTGCAGCGGCCGGAAAACATACTGCCCGGCTCGAGGACTACTTTTTCGGATGTGATATCGCCCGATACCGAGCCGTGCGACGTAACAAAAACCAACTCCCGTGCATTGATGTTGCCCGTTACCGTGCCGCGTACCAGTACGCGTTCGGCTTTTATATCGGCTTTTACAACGGCATCGGTGTCTATAACCAAATCGCCGGTCGCATTAATGGAACCGTCCATTTTTCCCTTAATCATAAACGGGCGGACAAAGCTGATTGTGCCGGAAAAAGCTATATCGGAAGCCAAAACGGTATCGAAATCGTCTTCTTCCAAATCGAAAAAATCGGTGTCCTTTACTTCAAACATTGGTTTATCATACACGGAAAAAGCGTTCCGGTCAACACGGCTTAAATTTTTTGCTCGCCGCGTTCGGACATTGAAAGATAGTTTCGATAGGGCATAACCGATTTATACGCGGGGCGGATGATTTTTCCGTCATTTACCAGTTCTTCAACACGGTGGGCCGACCATCCTGCAAGGCGGGCGCATGCGAACAACGGCGTAAACAATTCTTCCGGTAAATTCAGCAGCCGATACAAAAAGCCCGAATAAAAATCGATGTTCGCGCAAACGCCCTTGTACATTTTGCGTTTTTCCGCAATGACTTTCGGTGCAAGCCGTTCGACCAGTGCGTAGAGTTTGAATTCCGCCTCCCGCCCTTTTTCGAGTGCGAGCTGCTCGACCCGCGATTTGAGGATGAGCGCCCGCGGATCGGACAGTGAATATACGGCGTGTCCCATGCCGTATACAAGCCCCGCTTTGTCGAACACCTGTTTGTCCACCAGACGTTCAATATAAGTGCGCACTTCGGCTTCATTTTCCGTGTCCGTTACCTGCCGCTTTAAATCGTCGAACATCTGCGTTACTTTTATGTTTGCACCGCCGTGTTTCGGCCCCTTTAGCGAAGCCAAAGAAGCGGCTATCGCCGAATACGTATCCGTTCCCGATGAGGTTACGACATGGGTGGTAAAGGTGCTGTTGTTGCCTCCCCCGTGTTCGGCATGGAGAGCTAAAGCCAAATCCAAAACGGCGGCTTCGGATTCGGTGTAGGCGCTGTCGGGGCGCAGCATGTGTAAAATGTTTTGTGCAAAGGACAGTTCTTTTAGCGGCTGGTGAATAACCAAACTTTGTTTTTCGTAATAGTAAACATAGGCTTGGTACGCGTACACCATAAGACCGGGAAACTGTGCAATGAGCTGCAAACACTGCCGTATAACATTTTCAATGGAAATATCGTCTGCCCGTTCGTCGTAGGTGTAGAGGGTTAAAATACTTGTTGCAAGCGAATTCATCATGTCGCAGCCGGGAGTTTTTAAAATAGTACCGCGTACAAAATCTTCGGGAAGTTCCATACATGCGTTTAAAATGTCTTTGAATTCGGCATATTGCGCGGCGGAGGGAAGATGCCCGAAAAGCAAAAGATAGCAGATTTCTTCAAATCCGAAGCGTTTTTCGCGGGTAAAACCGGCAACCAACTCTTTTATGTTGTAACCACGATAAAAAAGGCTGCCTTCACACGGCACAAGGTCTTCGTTTTCCATTACATAGCCGGTGATTGCCGAAATTTCGGTTAATCCCGCCAAAACACCCTTGCCGCTTATGTCGCGCAGCCCGCGTTTTACTTCGTATTTTGTGTATAATTCGCCGGCGATTTTATCGCTGGCACAGACAAAGTCACTGTATTGTTTAATTTGTTTTTGTACTTTTGCATTCAGCGTCATACGCGTCTCCCTCCCCAATGCCGTCGATTTAAAACCGCCTGCAAAAAGGCTGTTTATCGCCGCTTTTTTTAATGGCGGTTATGTGCACAATGCAACTCGCTGCGGGAGAAACAAAGAAGCCGTTTTTTATCGTTACCGCCGCGGGCGGCGG
>CAUTRX010000061.1:0-6018 GCA_963540775.1 uncultured Treponema sp.
TTCCCAAAGAAATAACCTTTATCATTCAAGGTTTGATTGTCGTATTTATCGCATTGCGCGCCGGATTGAAAATCTATTTACAGTGGCGCTTAAAAAAAGACCTTGAACGCTCCGTGCAAAAAAAAGCCGCAGATACTGCTGCGGGGCCGGCAAAGGAGGGTTTATAATGGACATTATACGCGGTCTTATCCCTTCCGTATTGATGATTGTGTCGCCGATTTTAATTACGGCCGCAGGCGGTATGATATGCGAGCGCTCCGGTGTGGTAAACATTGCACTGGAAGGCCTTATGGGAATCGGCGCTTTTACCGCGGCGGCGGTTCACGTACTTGCGGAAAGCGCCTTTCCGGGGTCCGTATGGTTTGCTTTGCTTTTGGGCGCGTGTACGGGAACACTCATGTCGCTTATTCATGCGTATGCGGCGGTTTCTCTTAACGCCGATCAAACGATTTCGGGTACGGGTATCAATTTGCTGGCAAGCGGTCTTACCATCTTTTTTTCGCAGATTTTATTCAATGCAGACCGCACCCGTCCGTACAAAATGGGTATGCTCCCCGGTAAAAGCGGTATTTATCCTACCGCGCTTATCGCTCTTGCGGTTATTCTCATTGTGTGGTTTATTTTGTACAAACTGCCGTTCGGACTGCATTTGCGCGCATGTGGAGAACATCCTCATGCAGCGGCCTCCGTCGGTATAAATGTACGGCGGATGCGATATATCGCCGTTGCCGCCTCCGGTTTTTTGGCGGGTTTGGCAGGCGGTTGTCTGGTGCTGACTCAAACAATTCAGTATACTTCCACGACAATAAACGGCGCCGGTTTTATCGCGCTTGCCGCCGTTTCTTTCGGACGCTGGCGCCCTGCGGGTATTACCGGCTCTTCGCTCCTGTTCGGCTCGGCGGTCGCTTTTTCAATCTATGTTGTCAATGTTCCGGCGCTGCGCAATTTGTTTCCCTCCGAGTTTTTCAGTCTTTTGCCGTATGTGATCACCTTGCTTGCCCTTGTCGCATTCAGCGGCAAAAACTACGCACCGCTTGCGGACGGCAAACCTTATGAGCAGGGGTCGAGTTGATACGATGATTACCAAAGATTTGATATTAAAGCTGTTTGAAGGATTTTCGATAGAGCGCTGGACCGATCTTGTGCGCCCCTTTGAATTGATTGAAATGGATAAAAGTGCCGAAAAAATGGTGCTTGTCTATATCATCGGTAAGTTTGAAGAGCACAAAGGCCGAAGCGTCGACTGGGATTGGATGATTCACGCATCTTTATTCGAACTGTTCAGAAAAATAGCATTATGCGATATCAAATCTCCGCTGCAGCGACGCATTCGTACCGAATACCCCGATGAATACCGGCGCTTAAACGAGTGGGTTGCCGTGCAGTATAAAGACATCATTCAAGATGATGATTTATATGAGCGTTTTTACGCATATGTAACGAAAAACGGCAAGAGCGATGCGGAAACTCATATAAGCGAGCGCATTTTTAACGCGGCGCATAAGTTTTCGGCTTTGCGCGAATTTGAAATGATTGCCGGCGTGAACGAGCGCTACCGTTTAAAAAATATCGAAAAAGAATTGAATGCCGAAATACAGCCTTTTTTGGATTTGGAAGGTTTACAGCTTTTGGTTGCAAAACAGCGCCCGTACGAGTTTTTAATGGTGCTGGAGCAGCTTCGCTTTCAAGTGCGCTGGAATCAAACGCCGCGCGTCCCGAAAACAACCGTGCTCGGACATTCGTTTTTTGTCGCGCTCGTCACACTGTTATTGGCGCGCCGTTACGAAAAATCCTGCGCCGATATGGGAATTGCTTTTAACCTCTGTCCGAAACGGCGCTTTAACGATTTTTTTTCAGGACTTTTTCACGACCTTCCCGAAGCCGTAACGCGCGATATTATTTCACCGGTAAAACAGGCAACCGACACGCTGCCTTCGGTGGTAAAACTTATCGAGGCGGAAACGGTTGAAAGCGATTTACGGCCGCTTATGGAAGATATTTACGCCGACGAGCTGATGTATTTTACGGGGGACGAATTCGAAAACCGGATTCTCGTCGACGGCAAACCGCAAACGGTTTCGTTTGAGGAGTTGAATACACGCTATAACGAAGACATATTTTCGCCCGTTGACGGACGTTTGGTGCGTATCGCCGACCACATTGCCGCCTTTGTCGAAGCGGACAGTTCCATCCGCTACGGTATTACGTCGACACAGTTGGAAAGCGGGCGGAAAAATCTGCTGGAGCTGTACCCTCAGGGAAAAATTATAAACGGCTTCGAACCTGCTTCTTTTTTCGGTTTTTTCCGGTAAATTTCCGCTTTAAAAATACCGATTATGTATACATGAGCGTTATTATCCGCACTTGCATTATAACCGCTGTCTTTTGGGCATGTACTGCCGTGCTTTTCGGCGAAAATACACAACACACCGTCGCTAAAGGAGATACTCTGTATTCTTTGGCAAAAAAATACGGCGTGACGGTGGATGAAATACGCTCGCTTAATTCCGTAAAAGGCAACGATTTGTATGTGGGGCAAAAACTTGCCATTCCGCTGAAAAAAATGCCGCAGCAGGTAACGTATGAAACGTATACGGTTCAAGCAGGCGATACGCTTTACAGCATTGCCAAGCGCAGTGATATAACCGTTGAGGAGCTGCGGGAAATAAATTCGCTTTCGGCGTCTTCCATGTTAAAAACCGCCCAAAAATTGAAGATTCCGGTGAAAACCGCCGCAAAGGGCGGGGAAAAAAATACCGGCGGCTCGGGAACGGTTCCGCTTATCGGTTCGGACAAAGACCCCAGAACCTATACTAAAAAAACGGGAGATATAAATCTTGTGTGGCCGGTAAAAGCGAGCGAAGTTTTGTATGTTTCCGGGAAGATTTCGGGTGTCGCTTTAACGGGAGCAAAAAACGAGCATGTTACGGCAATCCGCTCGGGAACCGTTATGTTCAGCGGCATATACCGCGGCTTCGGGCAAGTGGTGTTCGTGCAGTCGTCCGGCGGTCTTATCTATGTGTATACCGGGCTCGATACTCTTTCCGTTGCAAAAGGCCAGCAAATCAACTACGGCCAGCGCCTCGGCGTTATAGGAAGCGACCCCATATCGGGAAAAAACCTCATCAATTTGATGGTTTTTAGAAACGGTAATCCTATAGATCCGGCCAAAGCACCGCGCGGATAAAACGCGCCGTCGGTTCATTATCTGATGTATGTTCCGCCTGGATACTTCAAACGCGGACTTGCATTTTCCTTTTTTTCAAGTATAATCGTTCGTATGAAATTATTTATGTTTTTAGCGATTCCTTTGAGTCTTGTATACACTGTAACAAAAAGTGATGAAGATGCGGTTCCCTATTCTTCCGCGCTGACGGGATTGATACTCGGCGCTTTTTATGCTTTTATCGAATGTATGTTTACGTCGGCATACTATCTTATGCGCTATGCCTTTTTCCCGAACTACGTATTTTATCTTTTTTTTGAAGTCGTACTGCCTTGTCTGTTTTGTACCGCCGTGCGCATTTTCTTTTCGAAGGAGCGCGATACGGTTTTACCCGCGCTGTATTTTGTGATTGCCGGTTTTTATGCAGTGTACATGCCCGCACGCATTATGCATCGTAATATGCAGTTCGATTGGTATCTTTTATTTGTAAAGCCGCTGTTATATATTTTTATGCTCGGCGGCGTAAAGCATATGCTGTCGTTTCTCTACGGAATGGTTGATTTTTTACCTTTTTCGATTATCCCGACGGAAAAATCCGCGGTAAAGCGTCTTGCGCGGCCCCTGTTGATTTTAGCGGCCGTGCTGTGTATTCCGCCTGCAATAGACGTTATGAATCTTTTAAATCTTCCGTTTTGGACGGTATTGCCGGCGTTTTGTGTATATTGTGTTTTTGCGGTTTCGGCAAAAAAAATATCCTACGCTCTTATGCGCCGATGAGCTGCGCCCGTTTTGTTGAGGATTATGCGCATATACTCGAAACCGCTTTTTTGCGCGATTTGCTGCATGGCCTGCTTTGCGTACCCGATGCCGAAAAGCAGGCGGCGTGCTTGCAATTAGACGGCTGCCGTACGGGTATGCAAGTGCTGGCGGTCGAACTTCCGTTGAGCGAAGGAAAAGAAAAAGAGTTTGTTCAGCCTGCCTGTGAACGGCATTTTCTTTCGGATATGAAAAAGGCTTTTGCGGATTTTACGTTTTTCCGATCGGTAAAAACGGCGTACAACATTTATGCCGTTATTGTTTCAACCGACGGACAGCCGCCTCTCGGCGTATTCACCGGTGTCGTTCCTCCCGAAAAAAAATCGGTCTATAATTTCCGCTGTGCGGCGGGAAGTCCCGTTTCCTCCCTTTTCGACATCGATTCATCATATCGGGAAGCCCGACAGCTTTTGCGTCTGTGTTCTTGCGTTGATATTGACTGCCGTATTCTTACCTGCGACGATTTACATAGTGCATTACCGGTCAAAGGGGTGTATTATCCTCTTTCGCTCGAACAATCGCTGATACAAGCCGTTATTCATAAAAAGATCGAATTATGGCAATCGATTCTCACCGATATTATAATCGAAAACCGAACGGAAAACGGGCAGCACACCGCACATTTGGCAAGTTTGTTTATAGCGACAATTTACCGCATTTTCGACAGTGTGCAAAAATATCCTGCCGACATTTTTCCGGAGCCGGCATGTGTATTTTGGGACATTCTGTTATGCAGAACTACGGAACGTTTGTATGAATGCGTAAAACACATTTTTTTTACCTTGAGTGACGCTTTGCAAAGCGGCCAAAAACAAAAAAATATTTTTCTAGTTAAACGGATGCGGGATTTTATCCGCGAAAATTATACAAAGGACATAAGTTTGTATGATTTGGCAAAGTCGGTAAATCTTTCTCTGAATTATGTTTCAGCCGTTTTTAAAGACGGATTTGCTGAGAATTTTAAATCCTATTTGAACCGCTGCCGCTATGAAGCCGCATGTAAATTAATCCGCGAATCTCCGGGTAAAAAGTTAAAACAAGTTGCCCTGGAATGCGGCTGCAACACCGATATATTAACTCGTATTTTTTTTAAATGCGGCGGCATATTGCCGAGTGATTTTCAAAAAAGCGTGTTGAGGGAAAAACTGACTTTGTAAGTGCGGAGATGACCCATTTTGTCGGAGAAGGGGACCGTCCAAAAATTCAGTCTTTCGGACGGTACGTGCAGTTTCAGTTGTGCTGTCCCGAATAGCTCTTTTTACGGATTTCGACTTCGGAACGGCCGCTCTTTCAAGGCGATACGTCTATTCGTGCGGCAGGTTTTAATTTAAGCCGCAGAACATTTGCTCGCGCTCTGCGGCAAATGATTAACGGGCAAGCCAGCCGCCATCTACAGCGAGCGTAAAGCCGTTGACATAAGACGAAGCGTTTGAAGCTAAAAATACGACAGCGCCTTTCATATCGTCGGGCGTTCCCCATCTTCCGGCAGGAATGCGTTCCAAAATGGCGGCGTTACGTTTTTCATCGGCGCGCAATGCTGCGGTATTGTTCGTTTCCATATAGCCGGGGGCGATGGCATTGACGGTTATGCCGTATTGCGCCCATTCATTTGCCAATGTCATCGTTAAACCTTTGATGGCGCTTTTTGATGCGGTGTATGAAGGTACGCGTATTCCGCCCTGATAGGAAAGCATCGATGCAACATTTATAATTCGGCCGCTTTTTTGCGGAATGAACTGTTTTGCCGCCGCTTGGGACAGAAAAAAGAGCGTTTTCAGGTTTGTATTTAGAACATCGTCCCAGTCTTTTTCCGAAAAATTGATGCTGTCTTCCCGCCTGATAATACCGGCATTATTTATTAAAATATCAATGTGTCCGTACGCTTCGAGCGCTTTTCGAATTACATCGTCCGCACAGGAACTTACCGATAAGTCGGTTTTTATACCGGCAAAGCGTCTGCCGCATTTTTCTATCAGTTGCGGCGTGTTGCCCGGATCGGAGCGGTATACGCCGAAAATGTCGGCACCCGCTTCGGC
>CAUTRX010000062.1:0-5983 GCA_963540775.1 uncultured Treponema sp.
ATCGTCCATTCCCGTCTTGCTAAAAAAAAGATTTACAGCTATACTTCTTCCCATACCGGGGTGTTAACGTGCGGGCTTTCGGCCCGACCGTTTTCTGAGAGCAAACCCGCAGGACGGCCGTACGGCTGTCCCAACCTGATCCGGATAATACCGGCGGAGGAAGTTATGAAGACTCGTCTTTGTATTCTCTTTTTATTTATTGCTTTTATTGCAGTACTTCCCGCAAAAGGAAAAAACGACAGTTCCGAACAGCGGGAAACAGAAGTGGTCGTATACGCCTACGACTCGTTTACGGCCGATTGGGGGCCCGGCCCTGAATTGGTTAAGCGCTTTGAAGCCGAAACGGGCTGCAAGTGTACACTGATTTCCGCAGGAGATGCGGTGCAAGTGCTTACCCGCGCAGTTCTTGAAAAGAACGCGCCGCAAGCGGACGTTTTGGTCGGGCTCGACAATAATCAAGTTAAAACCGTAAAAGCTCATAAGGTTTTGCAGTCCTATAAGCCTACCAATGCCGACAGCCTTATACCTGCGGATGCGGTTATGGATCCCGATTGGCAGCTTGTTCCCTATGATTGGAGCTATTTTGCCCTGATTTACGATACGCAGTCGGACACCCCGGCTCCCGAATCTTTATCCGATTTGACAAAAGACGTCTATGCCAAAAAACTGATTTTGATGGATCCGCGTACTTCGACACCCGGTTTGGGGTTTGCCGCGTGGACGCGGGCAGTCTTCGGCGACAAGTATTTGGATTATTGGAAAGCCTTGAAGCCGAGCATATTGACGATGGCACCGGGCTGGGACGCAGGCTACGGTCTTTTTACCGCAGGGGAAGCTCCGCTTGTCATCAGCTATACGACCAGTCCCGCCTACCATGTTGAATACGATAAAACCGACCGCTATCGGGCTTTGATTTTCGACGAAGGGCACATTATGCAAATTGAAGGCGCCGGCTTGGTAAAAGGTGCGCCGAATGCAAAGGGCGGAAAAGCTTTCTTGGATTTTTTAATCAGCGAAAAGGCACAATCGGTGCTGCCGCTTACGCAGTGGATGTATCCGGTCAATGCACAGGTTGTGCTTCCCGCAAGCTATAAGGCCGCCCCCAAGGCTTCAAAAACACTGACAAGCGATTCTGCCGAAGCCGAAAAAATAGCCGCTGATATTGCCGCTACGTTGGCTTTTTAACAATGTTTTTTAAAGTCTTCCGCCGCATTTTTGTAGCGGGAAGCATCATTATTTTTATAAGTCTTTGTTCGGTTTTTGTGCTGTCTTTGGGTGCGGCTCTCACACCCTTGACGGCAGCACATAACCGTTCTGTCCCGTCTGCCGTAACCGCCGCCGGGAATACGGGAGCGTTTTTTTACCTTGCGCAAGTTCTCAAACCCGCCGTTTATACGGTAAAAATAGCTCTGTGTTCAACACTCATAGCCGTGACAACAGGGGTGGCTGCCGCCTTTTTTACCGCAAATCGCCGTTTTTTCGGCAGACGTTTTTTGCTCGTGTTTTCCGCAGTGCCGCTGTCGATTCCTCCGCTTCTAATCGCTTTAGGCTTTGTACTTGCTTTCGGCATAAACGGAAGTATAAATCGTTTTATCGCTTCTGCCGGTACCGCTTTGAAAACGGCATTCGGTGTTTTGCGCGTGCAGGGTGCACATAAAGCGCCGGCGGATTTTTTGTACTCGTTTTGGGGAATTGTTATCGTGCAGGGTTTTTATAATTTTCCGCTCGTTATGCGCCTGTGCACGGATGTATGGCAGCGCCTGCCTGCGGATGAAGCGGATGCCGCCCGCCTTTTGGGCGCCTCCGAACGCAAGGTATTCCGTACGGTTACCTTTTACCAGTTGGCGCCGACGATTGCCTCGGCGGCTATGCTTGTTTTTTTGTATTGCTTTTTCAGTTTTATTATCGTACTTTTGTTCGGTTCGGCGGGCGGCACAACGCTTGAAGTGGCCGTATACCGTTCTTTGCGCGCGTCCCTCGATTTTAAACAGGGGGCTGTCTTTGCCCTTGCCGAAACGCTTATTGCCTTGTGCTTTGTGCTTTTATATGCGCGCTTGGAATTTTCGGGACGCAAAAGCGGCGGCATTACGGGAGAAGCAAAAATATTTAACTCCAAAAAACTGCGCGGTGTAGGCGAATATATTTTTTTTGCTGCCGTTTTTATTCTCGTTATAGCCTTCTTTTTTGTGCCGCTTTTTTCGGTTTCGGCAAACGCCTTTGTACATAAAAAGATGCTGTCCTTTGCCGCTTTCGGCTCCGTATTGTCGCGCCCCACGTTTTGGCTGTCGCTTAAAAACACCGTATATACATCGGCCGTTTCGGCAGCTTTAGCGGTTACAGGCGCCTGCGTGTACGCCGTCTTTGTGCGCTCGGCCGATCCTTTAAAAACAAAAACATGGCTGCGCCTTATACCGCTTATGCCGATGGCGGTTTCTTCCATTGTAATCGGCTTTGGCATGATTGTTTTTTTCCGCAAAGGAAGCCCCCTGTCGCTCATTGCCGCACAAAGCGCGCTCGGCTGGCCGCTCGCATTCCGTTCCGTCTCTTCGGCAATGGACAGAATTCCTCAGTCAACCTTGAATGCCGCCCGTCTTCTATCCGCCGATTTTTCCGACAGCGTATTCCGCATTCAACTGCCCCTTTTGCGGCGCAGTATTTTTTCGGCTTTCGGTTTTTGTTTTGCCTCCGCAAGCGCAGACGCCTCGCTGCCGCTTATATTGTCCATTCCCCGTTTTGAAACACTCGCCTTGTTCACTTACCGGCTGGCCGGTTCTTACCGCTTTAGCGAAGCGTGTGCCGCAGGCAGCATGCTTGCCGCACTTACCATTCTCTTTTTTATTTTGGGAGACAAATTAAAATGACCCCGCATTTTGAAGCGCGCAATATGCGTAAAAGCTGGCCGGGAATCTGTATTGATTTTTCATGCTCGGTTGAAAAGGGAAAGATGCTCGGTATTGCCGGCCGTTCGGGAAGCGGAAAATCCACCGTTTTGCGCATTATCGCAGGTCTTTTGGAACCCGACTGCGACGACAAACGAAAAACAGACACCGCCGCCCCGTGCGAACCGCTTACCCTGCGGCTTGATGGCCGCGATATAAACGGCCTTGTTCCCGCAAAGCGGAATGTCGGCATGGTGTTTCAAAGCGCCGCCCTTTTTCCGCATATGCGGGTTGACGATAACGTCGGCTACGGCTTGCGCTGTGCCGGTATAAGTAAAAAACAAAGCCGCCTGCAAGCGGCAGAATTTCTAAAAAATTTCGGTCTTGAAGGTTTTGCGACGCGCTACCCCGAATCCCTTTCGGGCGGAGAAGCCCAGCGCGTCAGCCTTGCCCGTACTCTGATTGTCCGCCCTTCTCTTGTACTCTTTGATGAGCCCTTTTCGTCGCTGGATGCGCCGCTCCGTAAAAAACTTGCCGCAGATATACGCGCTTTGCAAAAAAAAATCGGCTTTACCGGCATTGTTGTAACCCACGATATAAATGAAGCGAAGGCGATATGCGACACCATAACGGTTTTGAAAAAAGGCGTGCAGACATGGACAGGATCTCCGGCGGATTTTAACGAAAGCTTAATTTAAAATCGGCCGTCACCTTTTTTGATTTTGATTTTTGACAGTTGATTTTTTTTGCGCGGAACGCTACAATCGACACAGGTTTGTAGACCGCAAAACTTATGCATAGGAGGAAATATATGGATGCAGACCCCGGCAGTAAACACGTGTATTTTTCCAAGTGCATAGGAGGTCAGGCCCATGATAACGTTTTGGCAGCAGGAAAAAGGAAAACTCGTTCAGCGTTCCGAGTCGGAACTCAATCCCGATTTAAATAAGTGGGTGGATGCGCGATCGGTAACGCGCGAAGATATCCGCATTCTTGAAGAAGATTTTAACATTCAACAAGAACACATTCTCGACATTCTTGATCAGGACGAGCTTTCGCGCATAGAACGCGAGGATGATTATACGCTTATCATTTTGCGCCTGCCTGTTTTTATTTCCGACAACGACATAAGTTACTTCACGGTGCCGCTCGGTATCATTTTGTATCCGGGAACGGTTGTCACGATTTGCTGGACGGACTGCGAAGTGCTTAAAGACATTGCCGAAAACCGCATCCGCGATTTAACGCTTTCGGATTTTCCCGCTTTTATCGTCCGTATTTTAAGCCGCTCGGACACCACCTTTTTGCGCTACCTTAAAGAAATCAACAGGCGCTCGGCGACCATTCAAAGTCAACTTGAACGTTCCGTGCGCAACAATGAACTGATTTTGCTTTTGAATCTGGAAAAATCGCTTGTATTTTTTACGACATCGCTTAAAAGCAATCAAATTTTATTTGAAAAAATCAGTAAAACACGCATTATCAATTTGGACGAAGAAGACAAAGACTGGCTGGAAGACGTCGCAATAGACAACCGTCAGGCAATTGAAATGGCGGACACGTACAGCAATATTCTTTCCGGTATGATGGACGCTTTTGCTTCGGTTATTTCGAATAATCTGAATATTGTTATGAAGCGCTTGACGATTATTTCACTGATTTTAATGATTCCCACTTTTATCGTCAGTTTTTTCGGCATGAATGTGCCCCTTCCTTTTATGAAGTCGGGCTGGCTGGGGGTCGGTGTTATCAGCGGATTGTGTTTGATCAGCGGATTTATTGCAAAACTAGCTTTTGCCGACCGACCCGATCCGTCAATCCGCCGAAGAAAAGGCGCAAAAGAAAAATGCAAAAAAAGAGGCTGATTATGATGTATACACAAAAAGATTGTGCCGCACAAAAAGGTTCTGCACGATTCGCCGCTTTCGCCTGTCGTGTTGTAAAAGCGGCTGTTATACGGCTTTTGCTGCCGGTGGCTTTGTGCTTTTTATACCGAACGCCTGCGCAAACGATGTTTTCGAGCGGGTCGCCCGGAAATAAAGCGGAGGCAAAACTGCCGGAGCCGTCCGCCGCACCCACGCAAAGCGCAGTGCCGCCTCAAGCGACGGACGATATACCGACCGAAACAACAAACGGTACACCGACTGAAATAACCGGCGGCGTCCCGCCAAAAATTAAAGACGGTATGATTTCTTTTGCCAAACCCACTTCAAAAAAAGCGGTTTTTACGATAGGTGAAGATGTGCAATCGGTAACGGCATTACGGGCGGTTGTTCCGTTTTATATAAATAAATACGAAACCGCCTATTGTCTCTGGTACGAAGTGCGTATCCGCGCCGAAGCGCAACTGGGCTATGTGTTTCAAAATCCGGGGCAGGAAGGTTCTGCAGGGCGGCGCGGCAGAGCGCCTACCGAACACGGATTTTTTCAACCGGTCACAAATATAAGCTGGCGCGACGCTTTAGTGTGGTGCAATGCATTCAGCGAATTGGAAAACCGTACACCCTGTTACACGTACAGGGGTGCGGTTTTGCGCGACGCTTCTAACTCGGCTGCCGTAGACCTTGCCGAATGTAATTGGGGCGCCGACGGTTTCCGCTTGCCCAGCGAAGCCGAATGGGAGTATGCGGCGCGGAAAATACGCGGCAAAGAAGGCGAGCGAAGTTTGACGGCGGGTAATGTGCTTTCCGGCGCTGCATGGGACGCCCGTTCCGTTGAAAAAGCCGCTGCCGCCGACCGTGAACTTTTTTTTCGCCGCAGCGAAGCCGGCGGTAATAATGCGAGTGAAAAACCGGAAACCGCTTTTTTGCATCCCGGAACGGCATATATAGCCACCGCCGGCGGCACTTCCGGTCCCTTGGGCACAATGGGCGGCGGTAAAGCGAACCCCGGCGGTTTGTACGATATGAGCGGCAATGTGCTGGAGTTTTGCTGGGATTGGTTTGCCTCTTACGATGAAGCCGGAGGCGCGGCGGAAAACGCTGCGGGCGAAGAAAATACCGTAACGGATGCAACACCGATTTACGGGCCTCGCTACGGAACGGGCAAAGTGTGCCGCGGCGGAAGCTGGAGCCCTTACGCCGACTTTTTATACGCCGCCGACC
>CAUTRX010000063.1:0-5916 GCA_963540775.1 uncultured Treponema sp.
ACACCTATTAGCATTTGTGATGTATCAGCATTGCGGAGTTTCAACGCAGCTGTAGAATAAATTATATTATTTAAAGATAGTTCTTTTTTTTGATAATTATTTATATTTGAACGAACGACTCTAAATCCTAAATTGCTGTCTTTCATCGTCGGAATCCATGCAGATCTTTTTGTTACGCTACAATCTTCATTAAAAGATTGTTCCCATACTTCTGAATCCCAACCGCCGCCTCTGTGAACTTTAGCTGTGCCGGATTTATTTCCTTTCGGATTATTAAAATCTTCAACATTTAAATCCCCAAACCAATCCCAACACCATTCCCTCACATTTCCGGACATATCATAAATTCCAAGTAAGTTAGGGGACTTTTGCATGACAGCTTGGATTGATGCACCGATATATTCGTAATAGCAAGCAACTTCTTCTATATTGTTGCTACCGGAAAAGAAAGTATGCTCTTTTCCTTCTGAACGTGCTGCATATTCCCATTCTGCTTCTGTCGGCAGTCTATATCCATCCGCAGTCCAATCACAAATAATTTCGTTGGCTTCCGTTTTTATTACTGTAGACTCACATGGAACACTATATTCAATACTTCTTTTTGAATCGGAAATTTTATAACAAGGTGTTAAACCTTCCCTTACACTACGTTTATTGCAATATAAAACTGCATCATACCAGTTTACCATATTCACGGGGAAAGCTTCAGACTTTGAAACACTGGGATTATTTCCCATGATTTCTTCCCACTCTTTCTGTGTGACTTCATGAATACAAATAAAAAAATTATTTACAAAGACTTCATATTTTAAGTCATTTGATAAATCACCGGTATTTTTCATTTTTTTCCTTACTATGAATGCGGGTATGTCTTTATAAAAAGGCCGGTGCAGTACCGCTGTGCACTATTGCAGTGATTGCATACTCCGTATTTATACCAGCGCCTTTGCTTTTTTAAGCCATTCGGCACCGATTGAGCGGCTGAAATTGCGGTAGGTTTTTAAAATTCGCTGCATGTCTTCGGTGACCAAACGGGCTTTGTTGCGGTTTGCCGCATCGCCGTCAGGTTCGTCTTCGATAAGGGCTTTTACGTAATAAAAGCCGGCTTCAAAGTTTTTGGATTCGTTCCACAAGCTTTCGAAGTCTTCGGTAAGGGGTTGTTTTAAAAGTGTCGCGCGCACATGCAGTTCAAGCAATCTTTCTTTAACGGCGGAAAACGGCTGTGTTTTTTGCAGTGTTTTCAAAATCGCGGCGGCTTTTTCCGCATCGCCGTTTCCGTACAAAGCTTGAGCGTACAAAAACAGCAAAGCGCTGTCGTCGGCAAAGGGGCCGGTTAAGCAGGCTTCTAAAAGGGGCAGGGCATCGGAAAAGCGTTCGACTTCAATGTAGGCTTGCGCGAGAGCGCTTTTATTGCTTACCGTATCCTGATTTTGCAGCTGCTCTTCAAGCTTTTTTATTCCCGCCGACGGGTTCAGCGTCCGCACGAGACTTTGCCCCGCTCGGCGCACTTCGCGGCTCGAAAAAAGCGCGGGCAGTAATTCAATCAGTATGTATGCCGCCCCGCCCAAATACGGAATAAAAATAATCAAATACAGCCAATAAAAGGGCTTATTTGTTTTTATGATATGAATGATAAGCGCAAGCTGCAATATATACGGCAGCGCAAAAATAATGAGATGCATAAAATAAAGATACAAAAAATAGCGCATGTTGTCCAGCCTGTAACGCTACGGACAACAAGTCTTCAGCTTATGTGCATAACCGAAAGCGTACTGCCCGCATCGGGGATGAGGGTGATTTTTTCTTCCGCTTCTACAATAATACAGTCTTCGGCTTTAAGCGAAATGCGCTCTCCGGTATTCGATTCGGCTGTGCCTGTGCCGCTTATAATGAACAAGCTTAGCCAAGATGTTTTCATTGCGGGCGTGTGCTTTTGATCGGAGGCGGTCTTTTGGGCAAAACAAACCGAACCGCGCGCTGTGTAATCGTATTTTTCCAACAAAAAATACGGACAGCTAAAGGAGCCGCTAAACGGATGTTCCGTACTCAATGAATCCGGCCGCACTTGTTTTATAACGTCCAATCCCTTTTCAACGTGTACTTCGCGCGGGCGGCCCCAATCATAGAGGCGGTAGGTAATATTGCTCGACTGTTGAATTTCCAAAAGACGCAAGCCGCCTTTTATGGCGTGAACCGTTCCCGCGGGAATAAAAATAAAGTCGCCCTTTGACACGGGAACGCTGCGTAAATATCCGTCCAAAGATTGGTTTTCTATCGCGCGCCGCAATTCGGTTTTGTCGTATATGCCGTTTAAGCCGTAAATAAGGCTTGCATTTTCCTGTGCATCCAAAATATACCAGCATTCGGTTTTACCGGCGCTGTTTTCATGGATGCGCGCATATTCGTCGTCGGGGTGCACTTGCACGGATAGGGTTTCATCGGCTTGAATGACTTTTACCAACAGCGGATAGTTATCGCCGATGACGGATGATAGCCGTTTGCCGCCGATAAATTCAACCTGCGCATCGACTTTCGATTCTCCGTCCGCATGCGTTGACAAAATCCAGCGCTCGTAACCCCATACCTTTTCGGATACAAAAGCTTCGGTTTTAAACATTCAGTTTTTTTCCCATAACTGCTGCGGATAATAGCCTTCGGCAATTTTGGCGGCGATTTCGGATTTGACAATTGCCCTGTCCTCAGGATAGGTCATACCGAACCAGCGTTCGGTTGACGTGTAGAATTTGACGGTGCCTTTTCCCGATGTGATAATCGTTTCAACACCGGAGGGAAGCAGGGCTTCAGCCTTTTCGGCTCCGTTGTTTTTTGCAATAAAGTCGTCCCAGTAGCTGCGGAAGCCCTCGAATGCTTTTGGGGTAAAGCCGAACAGGTTCATCGATACCCATTCTTTGCCCGTAAGCTCGAAGGTACCGTCGTCAAGCTCGGTGATAATACCTTCCCCTTTGTAACTTATCTTTGTATTTTCTTTGACCGAAGTAAGATATCCGTCCTTTACGGTGCATATGCCGCGCGAAACCGAACCGGAGCGGCTCATCGTATTTTCCAAAACGTAGCCGACCATGGCATGTTCCGTCGAATTTCCGGAAGCGGCGGACAAATGTCCCTGCATAGTGCGGAACGCTTCGCGGCCGTAATAGTCGTCGGCATTGATAACGGCAAAGGGCTCTTTTACCGCATTTTCGGCACATAAAACGGCGTGAACGGTGCCCCACGGTTTTTTGCGTTCGGGAGAAATCTTTTGCAACTGTTCGGCCGTAAAGATGGAATCGGGGTTTTGGAACACGTAGTCGGCGTTAAAGTTTTTTGCAACGCGGTCAAAAAAGCGTTCGCGGAAATCTTTTTCTATATCTTTTCGTATTATATAAACGACTTTTCCAAAACCCGTTTTTTTTGCATCGTAGGTTGCAAAGTCGAGCAGGGTTTCATTGTGTAAGCCCACCGCATCTATTTGCTTTACTCCACCGTAGCGGCTTCCCATACCGGCCGCCAAAACCAATAACGTAGGATTCATAAAACACGCTCCTTAATTTTATCTGAACACGATTATAGCATAAACAAAGTAAAAAAAGCTATAGGGATGCTCTTTGCGCGGATAAAGGGAGATACCATCGACTTTAAGTATGACTTTTTTCAGCGATATTTCTGTCGACGGTAACGGCGGCAAGGATTACGGCCCCCTTTATCACAAATTGATAATAAGGGGATATACCGAGTGTATTCATTCCGGTATTGATAATACCGATTATGATCGCACCGGCTAAAGTTCCGCCCATTGTACCGACACCACCTGAAAGACTGGTACCGCCGACAATAGTCGCGGTGATTGCATCCAACTCATAGCCATCCCCTGCATTCGGCTGTCCGGAACCCAAACGGCTGGCAAGGAGAATACCTGCAAGACTTGCCATTAAAGCGCTTAGAGAATATACAAGCAGTTTGATTTTTGTAACATTCACGCCATTCAACTTTGCCGCTTCTTCATTTCCTCCGAGAGCATACACATGCTTTGCCCACACCGTTTTTTTCATAAAAACAAGGAATAAAACAAAAACGATAACCAACACAACGACCGGCATAGGAATAAAACCGGCAAAAGTACCGTTACCCAAATATAAAAAAGCTTCGCTGTCGTTAAAAACGGGTACACCGTCTACCAACAATAGAGCTAAACCGCGCATGATGATCATAGCTCCCAAAGTAACGACAAAGGCGGGTAAATTAAACTTGGCAATAATAAAACCGTTTAATATACCGATTAATGTGCCCGTTGCAAGTACAAGCAAAACAGCCGGCACAAACGGAATGTTAAGCTCAAGCGTGATCTTGCACAATAATACTCCGATAAAAGCGGCAATTGATCCTACGGATAAATCGATTCCCTGAATAATTATCGCCAATGTAATGGGAAAGGCAATGATTGCATTTAAAGAAACCTGATTCATAATATTAAAAAAGTTTCCCGTATTAAAAAATACCCGCTCTCCCGTATAGTTATTGATTTTAAATACATCGCAAAGTAAAAACAGCAAAACGATTAAAAATACGATAAGAAAATAAATAGGCGATATATGTTTTTTTCCCGATTTATTCAACATCGGATCCTCCTGCGGCATAAGTCATAACGGTTTCCTGATTTGCGTCTTTTTTATCTAAAAACTTCACGATACGGCGGCTTTTCATAACAGCGATACGATCGCACATACCTAAAATTTCCGGTAATTCTGACGAAATCATAATAATAGCCATTCCTTTAGCGCTTAATTCGCGCATTAAAGAGTATATTTCAGTTTTTGCACCGATATCAATTCCACGTGTAGGTTCATCCAAAATAAGCAGTTTTATATCTTTGGATAAACAGCGCGCTAAAATAACTTTTTGCTGATTTCCACCGCTTAAAAAGCCCGTATGAGTTTTTGCACCGGACGTTTTAACGCGCAGTTTTTCAATGCCTTTGGAAATCAAATTATTTGATTTTTGCTTTTGAACAATACCTGCCTGTGAAACCAAATCGTAATTTGAGGCTGTAATATTGTCTCCGACGGAAAGTCCCAATGCCAAACCTTCAAGCTTTCTGTCTTCGGTGACAAAGGCAATGCCCTGTTTTATTGCATGGCGAGGATTATCAATTACCACTTCGGTTCCGTCAAGAAATATGGAACCGCCCGTCTTTTTGAAACAACCGAAAATCGCCTTTGCAATTTCGGTTCTACCCGAGCCGACCAAGCCGGAAAAGCCTAAAATTTCACCCGGATATACACAAAAACTGGCATCTTTTACATAAGAAGATGCACACAGATTCTTTACTTCAAAGACAGGTTTTGTATGATCAATTTTATGAGAAGAAGAAGGATATACATTTGTAATGGAACGTCCGACCATCATTGCAATCAAGGATTCTTCGGTTACTTCGTTAATATCTTTTGTGCCGATATATTCACCGTCGCGCAAAACGGTAACGCGGTCACAAACGCGGAATATTTCCGACAATTTATGTGAAATGTAGACAATAGTCGTACCGTTTTTCTTTAACCGTTCAATCAATTCAAAAAGCACTTCTTCTTCCGCCGATGTTAAAGACGATGTAGGTTCATCCATAACCAAAATCCGTGCATCCAGCGAAACCGCTTTTGCAATTTCTATCATTTGCTTTTGTGCAATCGGCAAACTGCTTACAATACTGTCCGCTGCAATGGATAGAGAAAGACTGTCCAATATTTTTTGTGTTTGCGTTTTTATACTTTGCGCATTTAATATACCGAATTTGGGATTTTCACGCCCTAAAAACATATTATCGGCAACACTTAGATTTTCGCATAAATTCAATTCCTGATGAATAATAGCTATACCCGCTTCACGTGCATCAACGGTGTTTTTAAAACTGTATTCGTTTCCGTC
>CAUTRX010000064.1:0-5914 GCA_963540775.1 uncultured Treponema sp.
TCGGCACAAGATCCCGAAGCGGCGGCAAATGTAAAGCCGACGGGAACTTTTAATGCGGTGCTGCATGCGGCGCGGCTTTTTGACAATCACAAGGTGGAATATAATATTTTAACCGTCGTAAGCGCCCCGCTTGCAAAAAATATTAAAGACGTGTACGAGTTTTACTTGCGCAATAATTTTGTGTATCAGCAGTACATTCCCTGTTTGGCTCCGATAGGGGCGCAAAACGCCGTATACGAATGGTCGCTTACTCCCGAATTGTACGGCGATTTTCTGAAAAATCTTTTTGATTTATGGTACCGCAGCTTTAAGCGCGAAAAGCCGGTTTCCGTGCGCTACTTCGACAATCTTGTGCTTATGCTTTTGGGGCGCCCGCCCGAGTCCTGCGGTATGCTCGGCAGATGTACCTTTCAGCACGTTATAGAGGCAGACGGCAGCGTGTTCCCCTGCGATTTTTACGTTTTGGACGATTATAAACTGGGTAACATACATACCGATAGCTTTGAAGTTATCGCGCAACGGCGGGAAAAAAGCGGGTTTATAGAAAAATCGCTGCACACGGACGAAGAATGCACGCGCTGCCGGTGGTTTCCCCTTTGCAGAGGCGGCTGCCGGCGCGACCGCGACACCTTTACGGATAAAGCGCTGGAAAAAAACCGCTTTTGCACTTCGTATAAAATGTTTTTTTCGTATGCATACGAGCGCCTTGCCGAAATTGCGCGCATCATAGGAACGCGACGCTTTTAACGGACTGTATCGATTGCGTCTCCCAGTGCTTCCAAATCAAGTTCACCCGCCGTACAGGGAACGCGTATGTCCCAGTTTTCGAGGACGGCCGGATGCAGTTCGCCGAAAATACCGACGGCTTTTCCGTCCACGATAAGGCGGGCTTGCCGCCCCGGTATAAAGCGGGGATCGTCGGCTTCTTCTACCGTGTATTCGCGGTTTAAAAAGTACAAAAGGGCGGCCGTTTCACTTGCCGCGCCGTTAAAGTTTGCATCGGCGGCAGCCGTCAAAAAGCCGATGTATTGACGTGTTTCGGTTCCCGTAACATCCGCGTCGGACAAAAAGGCGGTTTTACCGATTTCAAAAATCTTATGCGGATAAACGGCGTTACCCGAAACGGTTTCGGCGCTCAACAGCGACGGAATAATCGACGGGCGTACAAACTGATAATTTTCGCTCATGGGGTTGGCAACTTCAATAACCTGCGAGCCGTCCACATTCATCCGTTCGATATAATCCTGCTTTGAACCGAGGTAATTGAAAATCATTTCCTGATAGCCCAAGCCTATCATCAGGCTTTTTGCTTTGCGGCTCAAAAGGGTCAGCGCACTGAGCCGCCCGATGGTAAAATCGTGCGGTTTTTCCGGCTTAAACGAGGTCAGGCCGCACCCGAGCATAATGTCTTCAATAATATCGACTTCGTGCAAAAAGTCGTTGCGGTACGGGGGCGGTATAACCGTTACGGTGCCGTCTTTTTCGGAGGCTTCGACCCCCATCCGCGCCAAAGCACACAACATGTGTTGTGCCGAAAGATTTTCGCCCAAGAGCTTTTGTGCCGCCGGAACCGACGCCGTTGCGGGCTTTTGAAAGTACAGGGGCGTTACAATATCTTTTCCGAATCCCGTGTCGTAAGGGTGTTTTATAAGACAGGGAAGAATTGTATAGCCGGCATCGAAAAAATCGCAGGCGACAATCATCGTTGCAAGCAAAAGAGAAGGCATATCGGTTCCGGTCATTTCGACCAGCAAATCACTGTCGCCCGTTTGCACGGCTCCCAGCGCAGCGCTGTTGATTATCGGTGCCATGGAAAGCGTTTCGCCTGCGGCATCGCTTAAAAGCGGAAATCTCGATTTATCGGCAAGAATATGCGCATACTCTTTGCCCTTAGGATGGTCCGTGATAATTTGCCGACAGCTCATCGGTGTGTCAAAGCCCAGCGGTACAAAGCTTGTTTTATCAGGATCGACTGCGTGATAGGAAAGCGGCCACGTGATTTGCGCATAGCGGTACACCCCCATCGAAACAGAGCGGCGTTTTCTGCCGAAATTGCGGCACAGTTTTTCCTGTGTTTGAATGATATCCAACAGCATCGGTTCGTCTATGCTTTTACCCGATATGACGAAGGCGGTCATAAAGGGGCGGATGTCTTTTAAAGCGGGATCGACGGTTACAATGCGGTCGGCATAGTCTTTCGGGGTGCCGCTGTAAGACAAAAATGTGCCGTAGTGCGCGTACGCGCTTTCGGCCGATTGACATGCTTGTTCATTTTTATGCAGTTTTAATTGACGGGCAAGACCGGCGGTCGACCACAGGTCGGGACGGTTGGTGTCGTTCAATTCGATTTTGATAATCCGCTCGCTTTCCGCCGTATTCGGATCGGGTTTTTCGTCCAACTCGGCTTTTGCGCAGGTTAAGCGGTCTTCCAATATATCGTAAGGGTAGGTTTCTCCGAGTAAATTAAAAAACAATTTTTCGTTTACATCTATTTTAGGCATGGATCCTCCGATTTTTTCGTATTATATCAAAAGAAAAGACCGCTGTCTATAAACGGCAAACGGACGGGCAGTCGCGCTGTTCGATGTGCGATAAAAGCATTTTTTTCCCGGGCGAATGTAAAAATTCAAATCCTATTTCGCTTCCCGAACCTCCGTCTTTTTTCCATTTCGGCTGTAAAATCAAAACGATTGGCTCCGAAGAAATATTCCATGAAAGGGAAAATGAAGCTTCATACTCGCGCTCGTTGTCGGCTTCGACGGGGATGGGGAATTTGACGCGGCAGCCGCTTTCACTGATGTCGACTAAAAAGCCTGCAAACATGCAGAGTTCGGGAACCGACACCTTTCCCGCTTCAAGAAAACGTTCTTTTTTACGTTGTTTAAATGCCATTTGGCCAGCTTACACAGTTTTTTTGTTTTTTACAAGAGCTTTCACTCTGTCTGTCTCTCCGGTCAGTCCGTGTAAAAAAAACGCAGACGGATAAGTGCGAACAGCAGTGCTGAAAGGGAAAAGTACCACAAAAAACCGTTGAATCCGGCAAAAAAATTGTAGACACCGTGGCAGACGACGGCGCTTAAAAGTGGGGCAATGCGCCTGTGCGCGGTTTTTGCCGAGTACACAAAAACCGAAGATAAACCTGCACACAGGGCGTGTAAAATGACTGCGGTAAACAAACGCAAAACCGAATAATGTACGCCGGCGATGCCGTACACCAGTGCTTCAAAAGAACCGACCGTTGTGCCGGCAATAAGCGCCGCTGCCGTAAATGTGTCCTTTGTCGCATTTTTTGCGGGAATCAAAAACAAAAAAAGCGTTTTAACGCCTTCTTCTATAAGCCCGTTGAATAAAAGTGCATTTAAAAAAGCGGCGCCCAAAGATACGGCCGAAAGTGGAAAAAAATGCTTTACCGCATATTGCAGTGCGATAATCGGTACCAAAGCGGCAAATCCCGAAGCCGCAGCCCATACCGCAAAGCTTAAACGGAACGACCTGATTTTAAAAATCGAAAAACATAAAACCGCGGCGAGGGGAATAAAACATAAACCGAGTTTAATATACAGTTCCACGTTTTTATCATATCAAAAATACTGTACAGGTGCAATAAAAGGCGGTATAGTAAAACAGTGAAATCGCTTGTTTTGGTAGGGGTACAACATTCGGGAAAGACGGCGGCAGGAAGGCTTTTGGCGCAGCGCATGCAGTGCGATTTTTTTGACACCGACGCACTGATAGAAAAAAACTGCGGTCTAAGCTGCCGCGAGCTGTACGCACAAAAAGGTGCGGATGTTTTTAGAAAAGCCGAATTCGATGTATGCCGCGATTTGTACGAGCGCTTTTGCTCTGCAAAAACGGTATCCGGGGCGCCTCCTTCGGGCTGTGTTATTGCATCGGGCGGCGGTATATGCGACAATCCGCGCGCATTTTTGCTGCTAAAAAAGATAGGCGTGTGCGTACATTTGCTGGTA
The DNA here is from genome assembly GCA_963540775.1 of uncultured Treponema sp. Classification (GTDB taxonomy): domain Bacteria; phylum Spirochaetota; class Spirochaetia; order Treponematales; family Treponemataceae; genus Treponema_C. Next base: position 3,969 of record CAUTRX010000064.1, read on the forward strand.
AGCGAAGACACGGCATTTTCCCGCATTTGTGCGCGCGCAAAGCGGACGGGATATTTTCCCGCTTATATTGAAGTGCAAAACTGCCGCAGCGATGACGAACGTAAAACCGTTTTTTCCGAGCTGTATAAAAGGCGCGTGGCCGTGTATAAAAAGTGCGCCGCGCTGCATATTCAAACGGAAGGACTCAGCGTCGCGCGCGTATGCGACGCTCTTTTTTCGGCGGTTTACGGCGGCGATCGGTTTTAAAAAATACGTAAACGGTGATGCACACTCCGCCGTTATCGGACGGCTTGTAATGCCGTACCGCTGCGCTTCGGAATTTCTTCGGTGCTGTGGGTATCGCTTGGGCTTACGAGCAGCCGCACCCGCAGCCTCCGCATCCGCCGCTTGAACAGCCTCCGCCCGAACAACCGCATCCGCAGCTTTCCTGTCCCGCCTCGGAAATTTCTTCGGGGGCGGCTTTACGCACCGTGTCTACCGTTACGTCGAAAAACAGTGTTTTACCTGCAAGTTCGTGGTTTGCGTCGATGGTAATGTCATCGCCGTCGATTTGCGTAACGCGGACAATGCGGCTCATAGAACCCGAACCCGTTTCAAACTGCATACCCACTTCAATGTGTGCGTCGGTTTCGAAATTGGAGCGGGGAATCGTAACGACCAGTTCATCGGAATATTCGCCGTAAGCTTCGGCGGGTTCTATGCTTACCGACAAATTGTCGCCCGCCTTTTTGCCGTTCAATTCTTTTTCCAAACCCGGAATCAAATTGCCGTACCCGTGTACGTATTCCAGCGGGTCGCTTCCTTGTGAAGAGTCCAAAATTTCGCCGTCTTTATCTTTCAGCGTGTAGTGAATGGCGACCAGCGTGTCTTTTTCGATTACCATGATGTTTCCTTAAAAGGCTTGGATGACTTCCGTCACTTCGGGGATTTTGTCTTTTAACATGCGCTCAACCCCGTGTTTAAGCGTCATGGTAGACATGGGGCAGCTTCCGCATGCACCGGTTAATTTTACTACAACTTTGCCGCCGGAGCGCAATTCGATAAATTCCAAGTCGCCCCCGTCGGCTTGAAGCTGCGGACGTATGTGTTCAAGGCATTCTTTTACCCGTTCTGTCAGTTCCAAAGTTAGCTCCTTATAAGTTTTTTTTACTATACACCGTTACCCCGTTTGCGGTCAAGCAGGTGTGCGACTGAATGTGTGTTATGCGGTTGATTTTCCGCCGTAATGCGGATAAAATAGCGTATACCTTAAAAAAGCGGGAGGGCTTGATTTTTAGAGGTTCCCCGGTGCAGTCCGCACAAAAAGGAGAAGACATGATTATAAAAGAAAGTATTTCGCTAAACGATAAAGTCAATACGGCAATGCTTACGTACGAGCATACGGGGCTTTTGCATAAAAAAATAAAACGGTACAGAATTTTGAACGGTATTTTCTTTTGTATTGGCGCTTCACAAATAGCGGCGGCTTTTTATTTGTCAATGAGTACGATATTCAAATGTTTTACTGTAGCGATTACAATATGGGCTTTGTATATGTTTATTTTTTCCCGGAAAAGATATACACGTCACGTAAAAAAATGGACGAAAAAAAATCTTAAAGCGGTGTGCACAAAATACAATGTGCCGCAGGACGGCTTTGAAAGCTTTACCGAAATAAAAGACGATTGCATCGACTCTCTTGAATTGGGAACGAAGATAACATATCTTAAAAAAGATTTTGTGTCCTATTGGCAAACGCCGGACTATCATGTGTTTGAATTTACATTCGGCAGGTTTTTATATTTTAAAAAGAGCACTTTTAAGGACGAAGAAGAATTTTCGGCGGTGTTGCGGGAAATTACGGGCGATCCGGCTGCCTCCGGTACGGCAGCTGTATCTTGTGCTTTCGCCGAAGCCGAAACGTACGGCTGAGGTTTTCGTATGTGTGTTACAAAGCGGATAGGCAA
>CAUTRX010000065.1:0-5876 GCA_963540775.1 uncultured Treponema sp.
TAAAGTTACGGTTCCGATAATCTTTTTTTCGTCGCGTTTTAAATCAATATCGGTACCGGCAAGCGTTAAATCGCCTTTTTTATACACATCGAAAGTTTGTTTTTCCACAGCGCCGTCTTTACGTCCGAAATCGATTAAAACGGTGGAAGTACGCCGGCGGATAATTTTCGCCTTTTGCGGCAAAGCGGCGGTAACTTCGGTGCGAATTTTTTGCATCGCCGAAGCAAGACGGTCGTTTCCCGTGCGGTAAACTTCCCACGAAGCGAGTTTGTTGCCGCTTCCCGACGAATATAAATCAAACTGCACAGTTATATCGCGCTCCCCTTCAACCGTTTCCAACAAGGCAAAGAAATCGCAGCCCTTTGTACGCGCGTCTTTAAAAGCTTGCGCATAAGAAAAAACGCTTTGCGGCGCCTTTATAAGCGCAGGCGAATCGCCCGAATTAAAAACTTCGGCAAGCATTCCCGCAGTTATAAAAGTGCCGTTTTGGTGGTATAACGAAAATTCTTCGGCCAGGCTGTATAAACCGATTGTCCAGCGGGTTTTATCCAAATAAAGAGGCTGCACCTCCCACTTAACCGGCAGCGTATTTTCCAAAAGCGATGAGTAGGATTCGATAATATCGGTAACGGTTTTGTCGGCTTTTCCCTGATCTTTTAAAAAATTCAACTGTGCAAGATAGGATTCGGCAAAACCGCTGTTGCGCAAAATGCCGGCATACGCCAAACGCGTTTCAACATTGAGGGGCTGCAAGCGCAAAGCGCGCCGGTATTCGTACATTCCCTGCACCGACATAAATTTTTCCATATAGGCCGACGCTTTATCCGTATGATAAGATGCCCATTTTTTTCGGCGCGGATCTTCCAAAGCGGTTGTTTGAAAAATCAGCAATTCAAAAGCGGAGCGCATAATTTCGTCATGAGGATCGTGCGTCAAGCCGGTTTGCCAGGCCGACAGCGCTTTTTCGTTTTCGCCGAGGGCGGCATACGAAAGTCCTTTTAGATACCACGCCGACACCGCCGAATTGTTTTTTGAAATGCGGTATTCGCAAATATCGGCGGTTTCTTTATAGCGTTTTTGCGCAAATAAAATATCAGCAAGCAGTTTATAGGCTTTATCGTAATTTCCGTTCAGCGAAACCGCGGTGGATATATAAGCTTCGGCTTCGGTTAAATTGTTTTGTTTTGCCGCCAAATATCCTGCAAAATAATATACTTCCGGGTTCGCACTGTGCGTCCGCAGCGCTTCATGTATGTATTGTTCGGCTTTATCTATTTTACCCTGACGATCGGCAAGCAGCGCCAAAGAAATCAGCGCTTTTTTATTTTGCGCTTCGCGTTTCAGCGCATCGAGAAAATGCCGCTCGGCCGTCGAAAATTTACCGTCAAAAATATCCAGCTGCGCAAGACCAAAGCGCGCTTCAACGTCGTTGGGAAAAGCGCTCAACACATCGTTAAACAGTTTGCGCGCCTGTTCAAGCTTGTATAAACCGATAAAGGCAAAACCTTTTAAATTCAAAACGTCGGTGCGGTTTTTTATGTATTTTGCCGCAGTGTCGCAATAATTGACCGTCAAATCATATTGCTCAAGTTCATAAGAACATTGGGCAAGCGCAAACCACGCTTCACCGTAAGAGGAATTTTTTTTCAAAGCTTCCTGATACAATTCAACTGCCGAATACCAATCTTCTCTGTCTTGAAAATATTTTGCCCGCTCATATAAATCAATCGGCTGCGCCGCCGCGAGCTTAACGCAAACCGAAATCAGCAAAAAAAAGGCCGTATACACCGCTGTCTTTTTCATAATATCCTCTCGAAATATAGGATTTTTCGCATCCTAAGCAGCCCCCGTATCGGTGTGCTTAACGATTTTAATTTGATTGACCCTGTGTCCGTCCATATCCTGAACGATAAAGTCATAATTCTTCCATGTCGATTTTTCGTATTTTACGGGGATTTTGCCGAGTAAATCGAATACAAAACCGCCCAAGGTGTCGAATTCTTCATTCGGAAAATCCGAGCCGATAGTTTCGTTCAGATCGTCCAAATTGGCGCGCGCATCGCACAGCCACGCATTGTCGCCCAACTGCAAAATGTCTTCACACTCGTTGTCGAATTCATCCTGAATATCGCCGACGATTTCTTCGATAATGTCTTCCATACAGACAATGCCGGAAATACCGCCGTATTCATCTATGGCGACGGCAATATGAATGTGGCGGCGTTTAAACTCGCGTAAAAGAGAATCGATACGCTTCGATTCGGGTACAAAAAACGCTTTACGGATAATCTTTTCCAAGTCCACCGCTTCTTTTTTTGCAAACGCCGTAATTAAATCTTTTACATACAAAACGCCGACCACATTGTCAATGGAATCCGCATAGACGGGAAAGCGCGAATGACCGCTTTCGGCGATTTTTTCCACCAACTCGTCTTCGGGAGTCGCAATCGATAAAAAATCGACATCGATACGCGGAATCATCACTTCTTTAACAGAGGTTTCGGCAAGCTCTTCTATACCGCGGATCATGTCGCGCTTTTCTTCGTTCAGAATATCCCTTTGTTCCCGATTTGCCGCCGTGCCGTTTTGCACACTGCATTCGTTTTGCGCATTAGCGGATTTTTTTTTGAATAAGTCTTTAAATAAAGCCATATTATGTTTCCCCTATAACGGTGTACGGAATATCGGTCAAAAGAGCCTCCTGTAAAGCAAGCATGTCCCCGTAGGCATCGTCTCCCATATGATTTTCGCCGTGATCCATTCCTTCCAAATGAAGAATACCATGAATCAATAAGCGTTTCAATTCTTCATCGGGAGAAACATTAAAATCGGCCGCATTTTTAAACAAAAACTCAAGACTGATTGCAATGTCGCCCGCCGTATACCGCGTATCGCCGTTTTCGTCCGTGTATGTACCGCCCGATTCAAAACTCAGCACGTCGGTCGGCGCATCGACAGCGCGGTATTCCCGATTCAAACTGCGGATACGGGCATCCGAACAAAAAAGCACTGACAATTCCCAATCGGTATGTCCGCGTTTTTCCAAAACACGCAAAATAAATTCTTCGGCACGCGTAAGCCAGGCCGGAACATCCGCATCTTCGACGGAAATCAACAGTTTATTTTTCATCCGTACTCTTTTTTTCGTCACTGTCGGGATCTTTTTGATTCGGATATTCAATACGCGAATGATAATAGCCGGCAAGAATATTTACAAACGATTCACGTATAACGGCCAAATCGCTGAAGGTTAAAGCCGCTTTATCCAATTGTCCGTTTTCGTATTTTGTCATAATCAAGCCGCGTATAAATTTTTCGAGGCGCGGTACCGAAGGATTTTCCAAAGTGCGGCTGGCAGCCTCCGCCGTGTCCGCAAGCATAACAACCGCGGCTTCTTTAGAAGCAGGCGGGCTTCCCGAATACGAAAACTCTTCTTCGCCGACCGACGGATCTTTTTGTTTTGCCGCATTGTAAAAATACGCGATAAGACCGTTTCCGTGATGCTGCGCTATAATGTCGATAACCTCCTGAGGAAAACGCATTTGATGAGCGCGTTCCACGCCTTTTTTTACGTGATTGCGTATAACCGAAACCGAAAGGCGCGGATTTATATCGTCGTGCTTGTTACCCTCTTTTTGATTTTCGACAAAATACTCGGGCTGCTCAAGTTTACCTACGTCGTGATAATAAGCGCCGACGCGCGCAAGCAATCCGTTTGCGCCGATAGCGGCACAGGCGTTTTCGGCAAGGGTGGCAACAAGCATCGAATGGTTGTAAGTACCGGGCGCGGCGATAAGCATACGCTTCATCAGCGGGTGGTTCAAATCGGACAAGTCCATCAAGCGGAAAACCGAAGCGGTATTAAGTAACAGTTCGAGCGGGGTTAATAAGCCCAATGCCAAAACCCCCGATATAAACCCGTTAAAAGAAACGGCAAGTCCGTTCAGCCATGAATCGTGCAAAGAACTGCCGTAAATAATTTCGAGCGTAAATAAAAACACCCAATTCAGCAAGCTGAGCAAGATGGAAGCAAAAATCAAATTAATCCGCTTGTCCAATTTGCGTACGATTCTCACCGCCGCCAAAGTCGAGCACAGAACAAACACCGCCGGTGCGGTATTAAAAGCGGCACCGTATAAAACGGCAAAAAACAGTAAAAACGAAAAACACACGGCAATACGTTCTTCAAAAAGCATAGTGACAAGCATAACGACTAAAGAAGCGGGAACAACAAAGGGCAACGTAAACGGATCGGAAAATGCGGGCACTTTTCTGCCGAACACTACCGCCGCATACACTGCAATAAACATAATCCCCAAACACACGGCTTCGCGCAGTCTTACGGTACGCTTGAGAAAAAACGGCGAAAACAAAAAAAACATCAACGTGCTTAAAAGCATAAAAAACAAAAATGCGTTTCCCAAAGCGCGCGAATTTATGTACGCCGGATTTTCGGTCATTTTTTTCAGTTTATCGTAACGCTCCTGCGTTATCGGAAAACCCTTTTTAATTATTTCTTCGCCCTTTTGCACCGAAACGGGGTGCAGCTCGGTGGGTAAAAGCGTCCGTTTTGCAATGATAGTCCGATCGGAAATTTGATCGACTTGATATTCGGACAAAGAAAACGCCAGTATCGTTTCCGAAGTGGTCATATCGATAAAGGATATGGCAATAACCGAGCAAAAAACAAAAACAAAGACAATCAAAAACGGATATTCGGTTTTTAACCGCAACAATATTTTTGCGGTAAATGTTGCGCCGGGGTTTCCGGCATTATTCGTATTTTTCATAAGCTTGTATGATTTTTTTGACCAGTGCGTTGCGCACCACGTCCGTAGCCTCCGTCCGTATGATACGGATACCGTCCACATCCTGTAAAATGTGCAGAGCTTGTTTTAAGCCGGATTCCGTGCGCTTAGGCAAGTCGGTTTGAGTAATGTCGCCGGTAATAAATACCTTCGACCCTTCCCCCATTCGGGTTAAAAACATTTTCATTTGCCGGCACGTGGTATTTTGCGCTTCATCCAAAATAACCACCGAATCGGACAAAGTTCTCCCGCGCATATATGCAAGCGGGGCAATTTCGATAACGCCGGCTTCAACCAGTTTTTTTATAAAATCCTTGGACACAAACGATTCCATTGCATCGTACAGCGGCCGAAGATACGGACTGATTTTTTGCTCCAAGTCGCCCGGTAAATAGCCCAAACTTTCGCCGGCTTCGACCACCGGACGGGTTAAAATGATTTTCGACTTTTTACGCGACAAAAGCAGATTCAACGCTTCGGCGACCATAATGTAGGTTTTTCCCGAACCTGCCGGCCCTATACAAAATACCATATCATACGTGCGCATTGCCTGCACCAATTCGGCTTGATTTTTGCTTTTGGGATATAATTTGCGCGCAGTACCGGGAATGTGAATGCTTGTTTTGGTAAAAAAATCGTGCACATCTTCGCGCGACAGTGCGCTTTTTTGCGGCGGTACATTCAAAATGGAATACACCATGTGATTGTCCGCATCGTTTCCGTTTGCAACTTCATCGACAATGCGGTCTATAATGTATTTAAAGCGTTCGTGAATATCGGGGTCGGTTTCGCAAACGGACAGTTCGTTGCCGCGCGTAAAAACGGACACCCCCAGATGTTCTTCGATGAGACGTAAATTGCAATCATTTGTTCCGCATAAGCGCGACAAAACGTCGGTATCCGGAACGACAATCGTAAATGCGGATTCCACCGTATAAATACTAACCTGTATATGTCCATTCCGTCAAGGGGAAAACAGGGGGCAGCATGAACGGATTTCCGTTGCGCAAAAGGGCTGCCTCGAAGCTTCGCCGGCCGAAACCGCGTTCAGTCGGCAAGCCTCCTTTG
>CAUTRX010000066.1:0-5832 GCA_963540775.1 uncultured Treponema sp.
CCGGCTTACTGCATAGGGTACGCCTGACTTACAACATTCCCGACTTCCGTGCCGGTACTATCGGGGTGTCCGATACGATAAGGGAGGGAATGGTCCGGCAATTTACATTTGACAACTTTTTGTAGCAGTGTTAAAATCTGACAAAGAATAAACCTGTTCGGAGGTACGACATGCACAAAAAGGTTGTTATTATAGGCGGTGTTGCCGGCGGAGCATCGGCGGCGGCGAGGATTCGCAGACTGGATGAAAATGCCGACATTACCATGTTTGAACGCGGAGAACACGTTTCTTTTTCAAACTGTGCGCTGCCGTTTTTTTTGAGCCGCACGGTAAAAACAAGCGAGGAACTTGCACTTATGAGTCCCGCGAAATTTTTGAAACAATACAACATTAAAGCAAAAACCGCCCACGAAGTCTTAAAAATCAATCCGAAAGAAAAAAAACTCACCGTTAAAGACTTGACGGCGGGAACGGAATTCCGTGAACATTACGATATTTTGGTATTGTCGCCCGGCGCACGCCCCATTCTGCCGCGCAGCATTGCAGGTATCGATAAACCCCACGTTTTCGCTGTCCGCAATATTACCGACATTCGGGCACTTGACGATTACATTGCGCAATCCGAAGCCGAACATATTACCGTTGTCGGGGCGGGCTTTATCGGTATTGAAGCGGCCGAAAACCTGCACCAAGCCGGAAAAAAGGTAACCGTGGTCGAAAAACTCAATCAGGTTTTGCCCGTTTTCGATTACGATATGGCGCAAATTCTGCACAAAGAAATGTACGACAAAGGCATTCAATTGATTTTGGGAGACGGCATTCGGGAAATTCGGGACGACTCGGTTATACTGGAAAGCGGCAAAAAAATAAACGCCGATACGGTTGTGTGCGCCATCGGTGTGGCTGCCGAAACTGAATTGGCAAAAGAATGCGGCATAGAAATCGGAGAAACGGGCGGCATAAAAGTCGATCATAATTACGAAACAAACATCAAAGACATTTATGCAGTCGGAGACGCGATTGAAGTTACGCATCACATTACGCGCAAAAAAACACGCCTGACTCTCGCAGGCCCTGCACAGCGGCAAGCCCGCGCCGCTGCCGATGCCGTATACGGAAAAACGCACCGCAATACGGGCGTTATCGGGTCTTCGGTTATCAGGTGCTTCGATTTTAATGCGGCCGCAACCGGATTGAACGAAAAGCAATGCACGGCCGCCGGTATAGACTATGAATGCGCTTTTATTATTCCGAGCGATAGAGTTTCTCTCATACCGGGAGCAAATCCGCTCTTTTTCAAATTGATTTTTGCCAAGCCGACCGGAGAGATTTTAGGCGCGCAGGCAATCGGTAAGGGGAACGCCGATAAGCGTATTGACGTTATTGCGGCAATGATTATGATGGGCGGCACAATTGAAGATTTAAAAGAATTGGAATTGTGTTATTCACCCGTATTCGGAACGGCAAAAGATGCGGTAAACCATGCCGCACTGGTTGCAAACAATCTTCTTGACGGCGTGTTTAGGCAAGTGCGCGTCGGCGATGTGCGCGCTTTGGTTGAAAAGGGGGCATACATTATCGATGTACGGGAAAAACGTGAATTCGATGCGGGGCATATAAAAACCGCCGTTAATATTCCGCTCAGTGAACTGCGAGCCCGCATGTCCGAAATTCCCGACGATAAACCCGTGTACGTACATTGCCGTTCGGGACAACGCAGTTACATTGCGCTGTGCGCCCTGCAAAATTCCGGCAAAACGAACCTGTACAATGTTTCCGGCTCGTTTTTAGGGTTGTGTGAATACGAGTATTTCCAAGATAAAATTACAGGTAGGGATCCGATTGTAAGCGCATACAATTTTAACTGAGAGTGTCTGCCTCTGTCCGGACTTCGAACATGTTCTATGATTTTTTGCATGCGCCATCCCGGCTAGAGGCTGGACGCCGCCCTTGACCGACACCTTCGGTTTGTGATACAATAATACTTACCTATGGCGGTAAACGCCGTCCGGGCCCATAGCTCAGTCGGTTAGAGCTGCGGACTCATAATCCGTAGGTCCCTGGTTCAAGTCCGGGTGGGCCCAAAACTTTTCTTTTAACACTTTTTTCAAATCAATTTGTAAAAGATATTCCGTAGTATGAATAAAACTTTCACCGGCGGCGTTTTCCGGCAATTTAATACCGCCGACGATCAAAACTCGTGAGCGTATTCTTTGTTTTCTCTAAAATCATTGAAATTGATTATAAAGATAAAAAAATATTGAAAATATTAAAATACGTGTTGACAAAAATGGTTTTTGGACATATTATATAAATATATATAGATAAAAACAGTGTAAACCCAGGACGATTTTAGGGCTGTTATTATCTCCTTGCTTGTATACAAGTATACTATAATACCGGACGGCATATGTATTTTTTAGGGATAGACATCGGCTCTACGACTTCAAAATGCGTGATTCTCAATGAAGCTAAAGAAATTTGTGCAAAAGTGTGCGTGCGTGCGGGAACGGGTACAAACGGTCCCGAACAGGCTTTTGAAGCCGCACTCAAAGAAGCAGCTTTGCGGCGAAATGATATCGGCTCCATAACCGCAACTGGCTACGGCCGCAACAGATTTACTGCCGCACAAAATCGGTTGAGCGAATTGAGTTGTCACGCAAAAGGGGTTCATTTTATTTTTCCCGAAGTCGGAACGATTATCGATATCGGCGGCCAGGATGCAAAGGCGATCTCCGTGGACGAGCGCGGAAAAATGACCAATTTCGTTATGAACGACAAATGCGCCGCCGGTACGGGCAGATTTTTGGATGTAATGGCTTCCATATTACAGCTGCAAGTGCAGGATTTTGAAGCCTGTTCCGCAAAAGCGAAAAATGTTCTTGCCATATCCAATACCTGTACCGTATTTGCCGAATCCGAAGTAATCAGTCAACTATCTAACGGCGCAAATATAAACGACTTGATTGCCGGAATTTGCGCTTCCGTTGCCGGACGAGTTGCTTCTTTAGTCCGTAGGGTCGGTATTACAGAAAAAGTGTGCATGAGCGGAGGGGTTGCAAAAAACGGCGGTGTCAGGGCTGCTATGGAAAAGGAACTCGGAACACAGATTCTCTATTCCGAAGATGCCCAGCTTATGGGGGCGCTCGGTGCGGCCATATATGCTTTGGAGCAGCACATATAAGAGAACATCGGGGAAACACACACCCTTACTATATTTTGGAGGTATGAATTATGGAACAGGCAAAAGAAAAACGGCCGGCGCCCCCCGCACCGGACCCGAATTCGGCGAAGTACAAACTCAACAGTGTTGTAATGAAACACTATCGGGAGGTACAGGAAGCAAAACAAGCCGGAGAAAAAATCGGCTGGTGCGCCAGCAACTTTCCTCAAGAGATTTTTCAAACATTGGGAGTGAAGGTTTGTTATCCTGAAAATCAGGCGGCAGCCATCGCTGCAAGAGGCGGCGGCCAGCGCATGTGCGAAGAGGCGGAAAGCAAGGGCTATTCCAACGATATTTGTGCTTATGCACGGATAAATCTTGCCTATCTTGATGCGAAAGAAATTCCCGAACAAAACATGCCGCAGCCCGATTTTTTGCTTTGCTGCAATAACATCTGCAACTGCATGATAAAATGGTACGAAAATATCGCAAAAGAATGCAATATTCCGTTGATTTTGATAGATATTCCGTTCAATGCGGACTATGAAGTTTCGGAAGAAAAAGTCGCCTATGTTGCGGCTCAATTCCGTGCGGCCATTACACAGCTGGAAAAAATCACCGGAAAAAAATGGGACGAAAAACGCTTTGAAGAAGTGTGTAAAATATCAAACAGAACGTCGAAAGCGTGGCTTGAGGCGACCGCATACACAAAATATACCCCCTCGCCGCTGAACGGTTTCGATTTATTAAACCATATGGCGGTTGCAGTGTGCGCACGCGGAACGGTTGAAGCGGCGGAAGCTTTTGAAACCCTCCTCGAAGAATACAAGCAATCGGTAAAAGACGGCACAAGTACATTCAAAGGAGAGCAAAAATACCGGATAATGTTTGAAGGTATTGCCTGCTGGCCGCACCTTAAAACAACCGCGCTGGGGCTTCGGGACAGAGGAATCAATATGGTTGCGACCATATATGCCGACGCGTTCGGTCTTCTCTACGACGATTTTGAAGGAATGATAAAATGCTATTGTAATGTTCCCAACTCCGTATCTCTCGAAAAGGGACGCGACAACAGAATTGATATTGTAAAGCGGACAAATGCCGAAGGAATGCTCGTTCACACAAACCGTTCGTGTAAATTATGGAGCGGTTTTATGGCCGAAATGAGCCGGCAAATCGGAAAAAGCTGCGATATTCCCGTTGTGTCTTTTGACGGAGATCAGGCCGATCCGCGCAACTTTTCGGACGCGCAGTATCACACCAGAGTCGAAGGCTTGGTGGAGATTATGGATTCTCACAAATCATCAAACTGAAAACGGAGTAAATTATGAACACAGAACATATATTGAACGAATTACAAAAAATTGCGGCTTCTCCGAAAGCACAGCTGCAAAAATATTTGAGCGAAGGAAAGAAGGTCGTAGGCTGCGTACCGGTATACACGCCGGAGGAATTAATGCATTCGATGGGATTGGTACCGATGGGGTTGTGGGGTGCGGATGTTCAAATTAAAAACGCAAAAAAATTCTTTCCCGCATTTATCTGTTCCGTAATGCAAACAGTCCTTGAGCTGGGCATGCAGGGAAGCTACAAGGGGTTGAGCGCTATCGTAGTGCCGTCGCTGTGCGATTCGTTAAAATGCATCGGACAAAACTGGAAATATGCGGTGCCCGAAATCCCGTTTATTCCCATGACGTACCCGCAAAACAGAACGGCCGACTTCGGTATAACGTTTACCGAAAAAGGATACCTCATCGTCATTAAAGAATTGGAGCGCGTTTGCGGCGTGAAATTCGACGAAGGCGCGCTGAAAAAATCGATAGAAATATACAATACGCACAATGAACTTATGCGGGAATTTTCAAGTCTCGCCGCCGAAAGCGAAATTACGCCGCGCCAAAGAAGTGCGGTATTTAAAAGTGCGCTGTTTATGCTTAAAGAAGAACATAACTCATTTATGCGCGAGCTTAACGATGCCCTGCGCGCCGAAAAACAAAGCGGCAAAACGGCGCAAAACGGCAAAATACGGGTTATTACGTCCGGCATTTTGGCGGACAACGGCGCATTACTTAAAATCCTCGAAGACAATGATATGATAGTCGCCGGTGACGATGTCGCTGCCGAATCCCGCCAGTACAGAACCGACTGCTGCACGCAATCGGCGCCGTTAAGGGCATTGGCGGAAAAATTCGCGCATATGGATTGTTGTTCCGTTTTGTACGATGCGGATAAAAAGAGGGCCGATTTAATTACCGATTTGGCAGCGGACAGAAAAGCGGACGGAGTTATCGTTATGCAGACAAAGTTTTGCGATCCTGAAGAATTCGATTATGTTATCATAAAAGAAGCTTGTGCCGCAAAGAAAATTCCGCATGTTATTGTAGAAATCGACAGACAGATGACCAACTACGATCAAGCCCGTACGATTATTCAAAGTTTTGCCGAAATGTGCCGCTAAAACAGGTAATGCGGCTGACACGGCCTTCCGGCTGTATGTGTTGCAAAGGAAAAATCACATGGCTTTGTTTTATGAAACAATAGTACAGGGATTAAAACGCAGAGTTTCACTTACACCCGACGGAACCGCTTTAAGCGAAGCGGGGAAATCATACAGCTGGAATGAACTGGATTGCATATCCGACACGGTTGCACAGCAGCTGCACGACATG
>CAUTRX010000067.1:0-5830 GCA_963540775.1 uncultured Treponema sp.
GTATACCGATATGCTTGAAACGGCGGGAGCTGCAGTTTCGGCGAAACAAAATGTCACACAAAGGCTGGCCGTTTTCGATGAAAAAATTTTATGGTACGGCAGCATCAATTTTCTCGGATATTCGGAAGCGGAAGACTGCAGTATCCGTATTTGCAATGCACAAATCGCGTCAGCTGTGGAAGCGGAAATTATCGGGAATTAGGAATATCGCCGATTATCCGATTACACATTACCCCTCTATGCGAGCCGCCCGCATACAACAACACGAGCTTCCCGCATAGGCTGTAAATCAAGCTTTTACGTAAAGTCCAAACCGTCACCGGATTTGACAACGTGCACGGTACCTCCTTCAGGGTAATCGCCTGCAAGAATCTTTTTTGCAAGCGGATTTTCCACATAGGTTTGAATGGCGCGCTTTACCGGACGCGCACCGAACAAAGGATCGTAGCCCGTATCGGCAAGCCAAACAACAGCTTCGTCGGAAACGTCCAACGTTTGGCGCCGCTCGGAAAAGCGTTTTGCAAGGCGCTCCAATTGATTGCGCACAATGGATTCCATACAATCCCGGTCAAGGCGGCTGAAAGTGATTGTTTCATCTATGCGGTTTAAAAACTCGGGACGGAAGCGCGCTTTTAGAAGCGCATCAATGTCGGAAGAGGCGGCGTTCAGTTTGTCGTTTGTGTCCGCCTGCAAAATCAAATCGCTTCCGATATTGCTTGTCATAATGATAATCGTGTTTTTAAAGTCCACAACCCTGCCCTGACTGTCGGTTAAGCGGCCGTCGTCGAGCACTTGCAAAAGCACATTGAATACGTCCGTGTGCGCCTTTTCGATTTCGTCAAAAAGGACGACGCTGTAGGGACGGCGGCGCACGGCTTCGGTCAGCTGGCCGCCTTCGTCGTAACCGACATAGCCCGGCGGCGCTCCGATAAGGCGGCTTACGCTGAATTTTTCCATGTATTCGCTCATATCTATGCGCGTAAGGGCTTTTTCATCGTTGAATAAAAAGTCGGCAAGTGTTTTTGCAAGTTCGGTTTTTCCGACACCGGTCGGGCCTATAAACAAAAAGCTTCCCAGCGGGCGGTTTTCGTCGCTTAAGCCTGCGCGGTTTCGCCTGATAGCATCGGCTACGGCGGCAACAGCCTTTTCCTGACCGATAACGCGCTTGTGCAAAACCTTTTCCAAATCGAGGTATTTTTGCTTTTCGCCTGCGAGCATTTTGCTCACGGGTATTCCCGTCCATGTAGACACAATGCGCGCAATATCTTCTTCGGACACTTCCTGTCGCAAAAGCCGTTCGGGGTTCGCCGTTTGAAGCGCCGAATCCTGTGCAGCCACACCGTCGGCTTGAGCGTTTTCTTCTTCAAGGGCTTTTTGCAGCTCGCGCTCTATTTCGGGAATACGGCCGTATTTTAATTCGGCGGCTTTTTCCAAATTGCCTTCACGGGTATAGCGTACTTCGTCGGTGTGTAGTTGTTCGAGTTCTTCTTTAAGTTTGCGCGCCGCATCTATACGTCCCTTTTCGTTTTGCCACTGCATTTTCATCGCGTCGCGTCGCGCAGTATGTTCGGCCAATTCTTTATTCAGTTTTTCGAGGCGTTCAAGAGAAGCGGCATCCTTTTCTTTGCTTAACGCCTGTTTTTCTATTGTCAGCTGAAGGATTTTCCGCTCTTCCTGATCAAGTTCGGTAGGCTGGCTTTCGATTTCCATTTTAAGCTTACTGGCCGCCTCGTCCACAAGGTCGATTGCCTTATCGGGCAAAAAGCGGTTTGTAATGTAGCGGTTCGACAAAACGGCGGCGGCGACAAGGGCATCGTCTCGGATACGCACGCCGTGATGCACTTCGTACTTTTCCTGCAAACCGCGCAAAATCGCAATTGTGTCTTCTACGGAAGGCTCGGCGCAATACACTTGCTGAAAGCGGCGCTCCAAAGCGGCATCTTTTTCGATGTATTTGCGGTATTCGTCGAGAGTGGTCGCTCCGACGGCACGAAGTTCTCCGCGCGCCAAAGCGGGCTTTAAAAGATTGGAGGCATCCATAGCGCCCTCGCTTGCCCCCGCTCCGACGAGGGTGTGCAGTTCGTCTATAAAAAGAATAACGGCGCCCTCGCTTTTTTGCACTTCGTTTATAACGGCTTTTAAGCGTTCTTCAAACTCGCCGCGGAATTTCGCTCCGGCGACAAGGGCGCCCAAATCGAGGGCGAGCAGGCGCTTGTTTTTTAAGCTGTCGGGTACGTCGGAGGCAACAATACGGCGGGCAAGACCTTCGACAATGGCGGTTTTTCCGACCCCCGGCTCTCCGATAAGAACGGGATTGTTTTTGGTACGCCTGCTTAACACTTGCATAACGCGCCGTATTTCTTCGTCGCGCCCGATAACCGGGTCTATTTTTTCCCGGCGCGCAAGGGCGGTAAGATCGCGGCAATATTTATCCAAAGCCTGCATGGTCGCTTCGGGATCCTGATTGGTTACGCGTCGATTGCCGCGCACGGCTTTAAGCGCTTCCAAAACGGCATTGCGCGTAATGCCGCGTTCTTTTAAAAGGGCGGCAACGCTTCCGCTTGACTCAAGCATTGCCAAAAAAATATGCTCGACCGATAAATACTCGTCTTTTAAGGAAGCGGCTTCGCGTTCGGCCTTTGCAAGGATTTTCGCCGCCTCCGAAGAAAGCGACATTTGAGCATTGCCGTGTATAACCGGATAACGATTTAAAAGCTCTTCAACGTCCCGCACCAATGCCGCACTCGCCGCCCCAATACGTTCGATAAGAGGCGGGACAATACCGCCTTCCTGTGTGAGAAAAGCGTAGAGTAAGTGTTCCGCACCGATTTCGCTGTGATCTTTTTGCTGCGCAAGGTTTCCCGCGCTCTGCAGTGCATCCTGCACTTTGACAGTCATTTTATCGTAATTCATACTATGAATGTACGATTAAAAAGAACAAACGTCAAATAAAATCAGTCGTGTCGTATTCGCCGTATTCGCAAAAGGAATTTTTTATGTGTATCGATTCTATCAATTCAAGTTTTTTACCGCTCCCTTTTTGGAAAAACTTGACTTCTCCCGTGCCGTTTCCACAGCTCCACAGACGGTTGTGATATTTGCGGCCGGCCGGAGATTCGTAATTTATAAACAGCGCTTCGTCTTTTAGGCAGTAAATATCCACATCGAATAGATATTTTGACGTTTCGGCGCAAATGAGCCAGTGAAGTTCTTCCGCGCTCTCACGAAAATCGAATCTTATTTTTCCCCTTTTGCGCAACATACCCGAACCGAAATCATAGCGGATGCCGTCATGAAAAAATACCGCAGTGTAGCACGGAAGATTCTGCGCTTCCGCTTTTTCCGAGCCGCCGCAGCCGACGGCAAAACAGGAATCCTGTAAAGTACGGGCGGTAATATCGCTTACGGCGTTTGACGAAGCGACATACATAAGAGGGCTGGTAAAATCGCGTCCCCAGAATTTATCGGCATACCCGAATGATTTTTCGGGACGCACAATAAAATCTTGATCGTTATACACGACTTTACCCTTGTAGCGGGTTTTTATCCCCGGTACGTTCCAATTGACATTACCGAATACCGCAGGAAATTCCGTTTGCATAGTTAAATCCCACGACATTGTTCCCGCATCGCTCATATATTCGGGGTGTAGCAGAACGTCCTGTTCGCGCATAAAAACGGAGCCGCAAAGTTTATCTTCACCCGCATACAGTGAGTTAAGAGACATACTCGATTTATTCCGTTCGAACTGCAAGTCGCCGGCGGGATAAAACTCGTGTATTTGTTTACCGTTTTTGCCCCACGTACCCGCCTTTACCATAACATAGGACGGATAATATTTTTTTGTTTTTTGTTCGTATAATTGTCCGAATACGGGTTCATTAGGGGAACGGGCGGGATTGATTAAGAAAAATTCAACAAAAAAAGTTTTATTTTCGCCCGTTTTAAGGTTGATTCCGCTAAAAACGTAGCGCCAGCATACAAAGCCGTATTTTTTATACGTACCGCCGGGTATCGAATAATTTTTCCGTAAGACGTCTTTATTCATTTGTCATTCCGTTGTCACCGTAATCGGCACCGGAGTACACAAAACACAAGAGTTGCGCCGTGCCGTCGCGGCTTTATTATAGCGGTAAAGGAATAATTATTCCAGTAGTGCCCTTATATTCGCCGCATATGAGCGCTTTTTTGCAAAGCGCAGACGGTTCCGTACCGTTTTCGGCGCGAAGCGCCAAAGAACGGGCGGCATCGCGCACATCGGTGCTGCACGCACTTAACAGCGTTTCAATCTTTTGCTCACGCTGCTCATCCCGTATGCCGTATAAGGCGCGTATAAAACCGGTAAATCCGCGCGACGACGGAGAGCGCGGCTGCACTTCTTTACTATAACAGCCGGTGATCGCGCGCTCGAGAACGCTCTGAGGCAAAAGCGTGTCGGCGGCTTCTTTAAGCGAATCGCAAAAAGTTTTCAGCGAGCGTTCTGGATCGGGGTCGCGGTAGGTGGCAAACGCGAATACCTGCTCCAAAGCGTCGGTATAGGCAAAAGCGCCGTATGCGCCGCCCATCGTGCGTATTTTTTCCCATAAAACATTATTTGTAAAACCGTGTGCAAAAAGCGTTTCATATACGGATTCGGATGTACCGAACGGCGATGCAGAAAAAGAAGCGGCGGCAAAGCCCGTTTCCGAAGGCGCCGTATACACCGACAGAGGAAAGGACGCCTCGTCTTTTCCGTCCAAAAATGTCAGCGGAAGCAATTCGTCCGCATTCGGCGCACAAACGGAACACGGCGGAGTATACGATTTCAGCCGCATTTTGAGCGCGTTTTTTGCCGGCTGCATACCTTCGGCATCAGCCGTAACATTTACACACATGCCGGCAGTACGCAGGCGGGCATGAATTGTATGCAGTTTTTCCGCTACGGTCTCCGGTTCCGCTCCGGCAATATGCACGGCGGTGTACAGCTGTGACAACCCGTTCCATATTTCCTCAACCGCCTTTGAACGGCTGAACCAGCGCGTACAGCGGGAAAGCGCATAACTGTGACCTGCGGGGACAACCGAAGACATCAGGTCGTTGCGGTATTCAAGCGCAAGATCGCGCAAACGCTTTGTGTCGGAAAAATCGGGCGCTTCAAAACAATCGAACAGCAGATCGATTCCTTTGTGTGCGTATTCGGCAAGCGTTTTTAAACGCAAAAAAAGCCAATCGCGCCCCGTAAGCGGATCGTGCTCCACCTGCACGGAACGTGCGGACGACTGTTTTAGTGCCGGCGGACTCATAGACGAAGTGAACACCGAAGCGCCGAAGCCGCCGGTAATCTGCGCGGTTTTTGCCGCAGCCTCAGTCCAATCCATGCCCTTAAAACCGACATTTGTAAGTGCCTGCGCATAAAAGGGCAAAAACGGGTAGTTGTCTGCGTCAAGTACGTCGACGGGAATCGCCGCATTTATATAGACAATGCCGTTTACCGCTTCGTTATGCACAAAAACGGGAACGCCGGCAATCTCCGTTTTTTCGGTATGAATGCGGTCAAGCTTTTTTTCCAAATCGGAAGGCTTGAGGTGCGGAATAAGAGAGCGCAAGTCTTCGTCGTTTCCGCACTGGTACGCGTGCAGTATTTGCTTTTCCTCTTGCAATGTTTCCGTCGATTTTTTGCAGGCGGCGTTTTGCGCTTTGTACGCGTGCTCGCGCTTTTCGTCGTAAGATTTATCGGGAACAACCGACAACAAAAGGCGGTGCGGATTTTCCAACAAAAACTTTTTTACCAGATTTTTAAGATAGTCCGTTCCTTCGGGTGCGTCGATTTTTTGTTTGACCTTTTTAAACG
>CAUTRX010000068.1:0-5826 GCA_963540775.1 uncultured Treponema sp.
GATAACGACCGGTTTGATAAGATCGGCCGGTTTGTCTTTCATCAACATCAGCGCTTTTTCAACGTTTTCAAAGCCGTTGAATTTATGCGTGATCAGTTTGGAAAGATCGAGTTTGCCGCATGCGACGAGACTTCCGAGTTTTTCCATTCTGAGTCTGCCTCCGGGCATAAGACCGCCGTTGATCTGTTTGTGCCCCATGCCGACGCCCCATTCGACACGCGGAATCTTAATCCAATCGCCGGAGCCGAGGTAGTTGACGTTTCCGATCTTTCCGCCGGCTTTTAAACATTTGACGGCTTCGTCGAAAGTGTCGACCGTACCGCCTGCGATGATGACTTTATCGACGCCTTTGCCGTGTGTTAAATCCATGATCTGCTTGTCGATCGGACCGTTTTTATAGTTGATGATATCGGTTGCGCCGTAGAATTTTGCAGCTTCAATACATGCGGGACGGCTTCCGACCGCGTACAGTTTCGATGCACCGCGAAGGTTCGCACCTGCAACGGACATAAGCCCGACCGGCCCTATTCCGATAACAAGAACCGAATCTCCGTACTGAACGTCCGCGAGTTCGGCTCCGTGAAAGCCCGTCGGAACCATATCCGAAAGCATCGGCGCATATTGGACTTCGACGCCGTCAGGCAAGTGAGCGAGGTTTCCGTCCGCATCGTTTACATGAAAGAATTCGCCGAATACGCCGTCTTTAAAGTTGGAAAATTTCCAACCGGCGAGCATGCCGCCCGAATGCATCGAATAGCCTGCCTGCGCTTCGAGGGAGTTCCAGTCCGGCGTGATTGCGGGAACCAAAACTTTATCGCCCGGCTTAAAGTCTTTGACCAACGGGCCGACTTCGACAACTTCGCCGCAGCCTTCGTGTCCCAAAATCATATTGTGCCGTTCACCGATTGCGCCCTCCCAGACAGTGTGAACGTCAGACGTGCACGGGCTGAGCGCAAGCGGTTTACAGATAGCATCCATGGGACCGCATGCGGGTCGATCTTTTTCAATCCAGCCCGTTTCACCGATTTTGAGCATAGCAAAACCTTTCATATTAGAACCTCCTAATTTTTTTTCGATATACCGCAGTATACGAAATATGATAATAGTATATATGAGGATTGCGTATTTTGCAATAAAAAAAATTGCAAAACTTGCGTCGGTATTGTCATAAAGCAGGTGAAGGAAGTTATTGCAATAAGAGAGCTTGCAATCCGGCTACAGGCGATCCCGACAGCGGTATTGCACCCGATACGGTTTTGAGGACATTCCCGATGATTGGCTGTGTCCCCTGTGCGGCGGTTGAAAAAGACAGCTTTTCCAAAGTTGAATAAACAATCTGCAGCTTAAACTGACAAAAAAGGCGCCGTGTATGTGACAATGTGCGCGGTGCCGATTTTTAAAAACCTTTTTTTATTAAAAACTCAAAGCAAAGCGGTAAGTGGTCGGAGAAACCGGTGTTGTTTTGTATATTGTAGCGGAAAGGAGTGTTGTCGCTTTGCACGTGTGCGCCTTTTTGCATAGGATAAAATAAAACCGCCTGTGTAAACTCGTTGTAAAAAAAGTGATCTATTTTTTCCCACGAATCTCTAAAATAATACGAACCGGGTGCGCTTTCTTTTTCGGAGGACGCATTTTCCGCTTCGGCGGGAGCGCTCAGCCATGCCGAAAAAAGCCGGATATTTTTTTCGGGCGATTCAAAACAAACATAGGGTGGCCGGGATGAAAGATTAAACTCGGATAAATCGCGGTTAAAATCCCCGCATACGATAAGCGGCATTTTTTCGTCGGCTTCGCACGTGAGTTCGGCAATGCATTGCGCAAGTACCGTTTCCTGTATGCGCCGCCACTGTCCGTTTGACTCCGAATCTCCGACTTTCGACTTCCAATGGCAGGCGAAAAGTGCAAAAACTCCGTGCGGACTTTGAACGTGTATTTCCAAAAGCGGACGCAGCGGCGGCTGCCGTGTACGCTGTATAAACGGGGCGTTTCGGTTTATGTAAGCGCGGATATCGGTTTGATGAACGCGCACCCGCTCGAACGGCAGGCGCGACAAAACACCTATTCCCAGTGCACCGTTTTCGGCTGCGGTAAAACAGGCGCCGATCGGTACCTGCGGCGAAAATCCCGCACCGGTACAGCGGTTGGCAATATCCTGCAAAACCGCCGCATTTTCCGCCTCTTGAAACACGTATATGTCGGCGGGGTGTTCTTTAATAAACGCGGCCAGTTTATCCAAGCGGGATTCGTATTTTTCGCGGTTCCACAAGCTTTTTGCGCCGCGGAATTCGGCGTATTCCGTTCCATCTGTGTGTGCGTCAAAAAAAGTTTGCAGGTTCCAACTGATAATGCGTATCGGTTTTTCGGCTTTGGGCTTCGAACAGGCGGACAGGAAAAGTACGCATATACAAAGCACGATAAAAATGCGCCTGCGGCTTTTACGCGGAAAAAAGTGCCGGTACAATGTCATATACACCTCCGCCCTTATTATAGGCGCCGGTGTAAAAAAAACAGTGCGCTCCGCGTGTTTTCGGCGCTTTTATTTTGTTACATTGAATTTAAAAAAGATAACGTCGCCGTCCTGCACAACATAATCGCGCCCTTCGATGCGGTATTTTCCCGCCGCCTTTATTGCAGCTTCCGAACCGTAGGTTTTAAAGTCGCTGAATGAATACGTTTCGGCCTTTATAAAGCCTTTTTCAAAATCCGTGTGAATGACGCCCGCTGCTTGAGGCGCGGTACTTCCTGCGCGGATAGTCCATGCGCGGCATTCGTCTTCGCCGGCGGTTAAAAAGGTGCGCAACCCCAAAAGCCGGTAGGCGGTGCGTGCCAAAACGCTTAAACCCGATTCCCGTAACCCCAGTTCGCTTAAAAACTCTTTACGTTCTTCTTCGCTTTCAAGGCCGGCAAGCTCGGCTTCGAATTTACCGCAAATAACAACGACATCGGACGAGCTGCCGTCGGCAAACCGTTCGGCGGCGGCGAGTTTTTTTACGGCTTCAATATGTGCACACCCGTTTTTTATTCCGTTTTCATCCGTGTTACACACATACAAGTGGGGTTTCATCGTAATCAAGTGTAGATCGTAAACGGCATTTTTTTCTTCATCGCTTAAAGCGGCAATGCGCGCACTTTTACCGTTTTCGAGCAGCGGTTTGATTTTATCCAAGGCGGATAAAATCAGTGCGGCTTTTTTTTGTTCGTCCTTACCCATGACGCGAAGAGCGCGGTTTGCTTTTTCAATGCGTTTTTCGACCGTTTCCAAATCGGCAAAGGCAAGTTCCATGTTGATGGTTTCTATGTCGTCGGCGGGATCGATTTTATTGTTTACGTGAACAATATCGGCATCGTCAAAGCAGCGTACCACATGGGCAATAATACCTACTTCGCGTATATGGGCTAAAAACTGATTTCCCAGCCCTTCGCCCTTTGACGCGCCCTTCACCAGACCCGCTATGTCTACAAATTCGACACAAGCCGGTACGCGCCGTTTTGACGAAAAGCGTTCGTATAAAAAATCGAGACGCTCATCGGGTAAATCGACAATTCCGACATTCGGATTTATGGTGCAAAAAGGATAATTTGCCGCTTCGGCAGGTGCCGAAGTAAGCGCCGAAAAAATAGTCGATTTTCCGACATTGGGCAAACCTACAATGCCGCAGTTAAGAGCCATACAACCGTCCTTTGCAGAGGATGGTGTATTTTATCGGTTTTGGGCGAAAGATACAAGGCTTGTGCTGCCGCCTCTAGCCGGGACTTAGACTTTTGCGCGGCAGGAATGCGAGCGGCACAAGATAAAGACAGTGTGTCCGTAGTTATGAATTTGTCATCATTATTCTAAAAGGTCAAAAAAGATTATTATTGCCGTTTTTATAAATTTTAACTATATTTGGAGTGACTGCGGGACAGGCGGTCGAAGGAGACGGTCATATGGGAAAAAACACACACAAACGATTTTCCATTCGGAAAAAACTGCTTATCTTTTTCGGATTGCTGATTTTGGTTGCGGGAATCGGGCTGACGACTCTTGCGCTGTTTATTGCCAAACGGGCGGTAACGGAAAAAATCGAAACGCACCTTATAGATAAGGTGAGCGATACCGCCGAAATAGTGGACGGACGGGCGGATTCGTTTTTCCAATTTCTTGAAGGACTTGCCCGTATGCCGGCACTGCGCGACAACAGCCTTTCATACGTTCAAAAAGCGAAAAGTTTACAGGAAGAGGCGGCTTTTAATAAATTAATCGATTATTTCGGCGTGTGCGATATGAACGGCAACCGCTATTCCGCAAACGGAGCGGTAACCCGTGTCGGAGACAGGGATTGGTACTTGTCCGCAAAAGAGGGCAAAAAATTCATTGCCGAGCCGCGTATTTCCCGCGAAACCGAAAAAATGCAAATCGTATTTGCAGTTCCCGTCTATGACAACAATCAGCAGATTGTCGGCGTTTTAAGTGCGGGTACGCAGTCATCTTTATTGTCCGAACAAATAGCCGATATCGTTGTCGGAAAAACGGGATACTGTTATATAATCGGATTGACGGGAACCGTTATCGCGCATAAAAATGCGGCTCTGGTACAGAATCGTGAAAATATTGCGGAGAAGGCAAAGCAGGATAAACGCTTTGCAGTCCTTGCGGATTTTTTGCAGCACGCACTGAACACGAATGAAAGTTCAATCGGATTTTACGAATATAACGGCATTAATGTGATTGCCTCACACGCAAAGATGAAAACAACCGGCTGGGTGGTTATTATTACGGCTCCGGTTGAAGAATTTATGGGAAAAATAAAGGTAATGCGCTTTAGCATGGACATTATCGGCAGTTTGTTCCTGTTATGTTCTCTTGGCGTCATATATCTTATTGCGCATAAACTGGTAAAACCCATTCAAATAGCTGTGGACGCTTTAAAGGATATTGCACAAGGCGAAGGCGATTTAACCGTTCGGCTGCCGGTTACGGGTAATGATGAAATTACGGATTTATCCGAATATTTTAATCAAACCATCGAAAAGATCGGTATGTCGATTAAGTCGGTCGGCCAAAACAGCGACATAATGCAGCAAATCGGCAACGAACTTGCAAGTAATATGACACAAACGGCGAGCGCAATAAACGAAATAAATGCAAATATCGACGGCGTAAAACAACAAGCCGTTACACAGGCTGCAAGTGTATCCGAAACCGCGTCAACGGTAGAGCAAATTATCCGCACGATAAAGCAGTTAAACGGCAATATCGAATCGCAGTCGGCGAGCGTTGCCGAATCTTCTTCGGCTATTGAAGAAATGGTTGCCAATATAGATTCAATTTCTCAAACGCTGGAAAAAACTGACGAGGTGATTAAAAACCTTGCATCGGCGACTTCGGACGGTAAAGAAACGTTGGTGAGCGCAAACGGCATTACGCAAGCGATAGCCGAAGAATCGGGGTCTCTTATGGAGGCGTCGAATGTCATTCAGCATATTGCAAGCCAGACAAACTTATTGGCGATGAACGCCGCCATAGAAGCCGCCCACGCGGGAGAAGCGGGTAAAGGCTTTGCGGTTGTCGCCGACGAAATCCGCAAGCTCGCCGAAGAATCCAGTGCGCAAGGTAAAAGCATCACAACGACACTTAAAAATTTGAGCAGCGAAATTGAAGTATTGTCTCAGTCATCCAAAACGGTTGAGGACAAATTCAATGTCATTTTCAGTTTTTCCGAGCAGGTAAAACAAATGAGTACGCGCTTGACCGAGGCAATGCATGAACAATCGAACGCCAGTAAGGAAGTGCTGGGCGCGATAAAGGACATTAACCGGGTTACCGTTGAAGTAAACGACGGTTCG
>CAUTRX010000069.1:0-5785 GCA_963540775.1 uncultured Treponema sp.
AAGAAACTTTTAGTCGCAAAAGTGTCTTCCTTCCCCTTTAACAAGGATGTACAATCCTCGCCCGCGTAAGGTCGGACACTCCTACATTACACTGTATGCCGCTCGGTCACTCCGGCAGTACTTCAAGGCTGCCGCTTGAATCGGTTTTGATACTATAGTTCTTGCCGGGTTTACAAGCACCCAAACTCAAGGTGCGGTACTTAATATGCGGGGCTGCGGAAAATCTGCGGCTTAAACCGAATATATCAAGGTGCAACGCATAGCGCGCCAAGCGGAAAAAGTCTTTTTCACAGCCTTCTGCATCATATAAAAGACAGCGCTCTTCCTGTATATAATAATGGCTTAAATCGGTTCCGCTGCGGCACGAACTCGAAACCGGAGCGTTTGCGGCAAAACCGTAAATGCAGCGGGGAAAGTACAGGGTTTTTCCGCCGAATGAGGCGCCGACAAAGTCGACGCGCAGCGATTCTCCCTTCCACGAGCGCTCTATGACTGCAAGTTCTTTTCCGCCGCTGTCGTATAAACGGAACACAGCGCTGACCGTATCGGTTCCGCTTCCGTGAATTAAAAATCGGCAGAATTCGGCTTGCGAAAAAGGAGGAATACGCTTTGCGGCTTTAAAACACATACGGAAACGGTATACATCGGTCAAAACAAAAAAAAGCAAAACGGAAAAAACCGATACGGCGATGATTTTTACATACAGTTCCGATTTTTTTGCGTTGCGCATAATTTTACCCGCCGGCATGCACCAGATTTAAAAAGGTTTTTTCGTCGATAATCGGCGTTCCCTGTGCGGAAGCCTTTTTGTTTTTTGACGAACCGGACGACGGATCGTTTGTAACCAAATACGAAAGCCCCTTTACTACCGCCGACTTTATTTCGCCGCCCGCCGCTTTTACCAGTTTTTCGGCTTCGCTGCGCTTCATTGAAGCGAGTTCTCCCGTAAAACAAAAACTTTTGCCTGTCAAAAAAGCCGCGTCGGCACTCAGCGGCGCCTCTATCGTGATGATTCCGCGTTCGGTTAAAAACAGCATTTCTTCGCGGCATTCCGCCAAGCCCTGTACAAGGGTGCGGGCGGTAATTTCGGCAAAACCGTACACCGAAGCGATGTCTTGTTCGCAAGCGGCCAAAAGTTTTTTTAGCGTGTTAAAGCCCGCTTCCGCCAATTTTTCGGCTAAAGTTTCGCCGATACCTTCAATGTCGAAGCCGGCGATAAAGCGCGCCAAAGATACGGTTGTGCGGTTTTTAATCGACGCGACGATTTTTGCGGCGCTTTTTTCGCCCAAGCCGTCAAGCACGGCAAGTTCTTCGGCGCTCAGCGTATAAATATCGGAAACGGAATTGAGGCGCCGCGTTTCGCACAGACGGCGGATCAACTGTACGCCGAAGTCGCGGATATCGAGCACCGCCGCCCATTTTTCTATGCGGTGCTGAATACGTTTGGGGCAGCTTGTGTTCGGACAAAAAAGCCGCGTCCCCTCATCGATCAGCGCGGCGGCGCATACCGCACACGTTACGGGAAAAACAATATCGCTTTGCTCCTGCCCCGTGCTGTCGGCAAGGCGCTCTATTTTGGGAATGATTTCGCCGCGCTTGGTAACGACCACCCTGCTCCCGATTTTTACTCCCAAAGAGCGGACAGTGTTCGGATTTACCAAACTCGCGCGTTTTACCCGCGTACCGGCAAGTTCCACCGGATCGAATTCGGCTATGGGTGTATACGTCGCCCCCGATTCGCTCCATATAACGGAACGCACAACGCTTACCGCTTCTTCCAAACCGAATTTAAAAGCGATTTGTTTTTCAGGCCGCGCGCGTTCGGCATCGTTAAGATCGATGTGCCGCCCCTTAACCACCAAGCCGTCTATATCATACGGAAGACCGGCGCGCGATACTGCGACTTCTTCGCGGTACCGTATTACCTCATGCATGCCGGCACACAGTTTCAGCGGTACGGTTTCAAAGCCTTGGGCGCAAAGCCAGCGGACTTTTTCTTCTTCGTCCGCAAAGGGTTCACCGTTCGAAAAGCGCGCATCATAGCAGATGATTTGTAAATGTTCGCTTCCTTTTCCGTCTTTGCGTTTCATCAAACCGTTGGCGGCGTTTCGGCAGTTCGCTTTGTCCGCATAAAACGTTTTATGTACACTGCGGGTCATGATAACTTCGCCGCGCACACCGCCGGTAAGCGGCTCTTGCAAATGCGGAATAAAGCCTTTCATATTGAGCACATTGCGGCTTATGTCGTCGCCGATAATACCGTCGCCGCGCGTTACCGCGCATAAAAAGACGCCGTTTTCGTATTGCAGTTCAAGACTTGACCCGTCGAGTTTGTACTCGACAAGAAATTCGGTAAAACTTTGCTTTGCCGCCCATTGTTCAAATTCTTCAGGATTGGCGGCTTTTTCCTGACTGCCCATCGGAATGCGGTGGCGCACTTTTTTGAATATACCGCCGGAAAGCGCATCTTCTTCGCTGCGCCCTCTTTCGCCGGACAATTCCGCAGTATCTTGCGAAAAGCCGTATTCGGAATCCGAGCCGATTTTTTTGAGCAGCGGATTTTCCGGATCGCGTTTTTTCAGTTCGTCCCACAATGCATCGAATTCGGCATCCGTTATCTCGGCTTCTCCTGTATAGTAGGATTTTTGGTAACGAACAATCAGTTTTTCAAGTTCGGCAATTCCGGTTTTCGTTTTCATTTTGCTTTTCGTACACCAGCTCGAAAATGCTGCGGCCGGCATTTTTTCCTTTCAACTCGAATTCGGTTTGAGGGCGCCCTCGGCAATCGTGCGCAAATCCTTCAAACGTGTTGACCAACCCCGCAGTGGCATTCAATTCTTCCATCGCAAACTGCGCATAGGGCTCCCAATCGGTTGCCATATGCACATACCCGCCGCGGCACAGTTTTGCACACAGCATATCGGTAAACGGGCGTTTTATCAAGCGGCGTTTGTGGTGTTTTTGTTTCGGCCACGGATCGGGGAAAAAAATATGAAAGCCCTGCACCGAACTGTCGGGAATCATCGTTTCCAAAACTTCAACCGCATCGTGCTCGATAATAAAAAGATTCGAAAGACTGCGTTTATTTATTTCGCCCAAAAGCCGGCCGATGCCCGGGCGGTGCACTTCGATGCCCAGATAATTTGTCTCCGGATTCGCTTCGGCAATACGGGCGGTCGCCTGCCCCATACCGAAACCGATTTCCACGATTACGTTTTCCGTGTTGGCGAAAATATCGCTGTAATTGATATGCCGGTGCACAAAGGGAATGCACCATTTTGCTGAAAGGTTTTCGTAATCGCGCTGCTGCGCTTCGGTCATTCTCCCGGCACGAAGCACAAAGGAACGTATTGCCCCGTACGAATTCATTGCGGTATATCTCCGTTTTTTAAACCGGTGTTTTCGCGGTTATCGCTGTCTGAAATAAAAGCCGGTTCGCGCAGCACTGCGCTGAAGCCGTCGCTGCCGAGTAAAATCGTGCGTACAAATGCAGCTCCCGGGTATTTTTCGGCAATTTCTTCGAGCGCGGCTTGCCCCTGCCCGACATCGTAACCGAGCAAAACGTGTTCTTTATTGAACACGGCAAGGTGCTCCGCCTTATAACCGCTTAAATCGGACTTTTCCGGCGTTTTGAGGGAAGGCAAAGTAAAATCGGCTTCGGTTTTTACGGAGGCGGCATTTGTGTACACAATACGGTACCGTCCTGCAGGAAAAGAATCCCCCGGCGCAGGAAAAATATCGGAGCTTCCCATCCATGTATGAGCATTTTCCGTATTGTAAACGTACGAGGGGTTTTCGATGTGCCACGTGTAGCCAGCTGACGGAAGCGTTATCGTAAGAGAGCCGCCTTCTTCCACAGCCTTAGTGCCGCGCACATACACCGCCATGCGCACCGAAGGCTCAGGTTTTCCGCTTTGAAAATCATATAAAATCATGGAACGCACGTCGTACAATTCGGGAGCGGCAGCAGAGCATGAAAAAAACACAATGCATAAAGCAGCCGAAATACAGCAAATAAAATGCTTCATATCAAAAATTGAACGTCATACTGATGACGGTTAAATCACTGGCGGTAAATTGTGTAACATGCGAATCGAATTTTACGTTAATCTGTTTACACGCGTCGTCCAAATACGACAGATAGTATAAACCCAAATCGGTGCGGCCGCCTTGTTCAGGTAAAGCTTTATAAAAGTCTATCAGATTTTTTTTGGTTAAATCGGCAGACTTTGACATTTCGATACTTTCTTTTACTTCCTGAAATTCATCGTCCTGATTATACACCGTTATTTGCAGCAGTCCCTGTTTACCGATAGCGCCCGAACTTCCGCCGATTTTCCATGACACAAACACCGACTTATTTTTACGGATAAGTTCGGCAATGACTTTTTCGCGCACAACCGGATCATAAAGCATCGATGCGCTGTCCTGTTCGCCGCCGTATATCAAATCGACTTCTTTACACATGTTGGAGGTTTCACAATTTGAAGCGATTTCCAAAAGCATAAGAGAAATGTATTCGGCGATAATTCCTTTGTCCATATAATCGCGTAAGCCGGTTCTGACAGCTTTAATCATTTCCTCAAAACCGTATTGTTTTGAAAACAACACAATCAAATACCAATTATAGGGCGTAAGGTGCGCCAAAAATTTTTCGACCATCAATAAACACGTATTTTTTTCCTCATCGGAATAGCGCGAATCCTGCACTATTTCGGCATTTAAAGGATCGAGAATAAGCCGCTTTATATCGTCTATGTGCGAAGCGTATTTTTTCATGATGGCGCGCAAGGTGCCCGGCGCTATTTTGGTTTTATTGTCGAAAAACTGCCCCGGATGCGCCCGATTGTGCTTTTTTACCAGTTCGGTTGCAAGCAGGGCGTTTTGTACCTGCGCCGTAAACTGTTTGTAAAGCATGGAAAAAACAAGCAGCTTCGACAAATCGATAACATCCTGCCGCTGCGTCGTAAATTCGGGCAGCGAAACTTCGATCCTCGACACATAATCAAGTAAAACCAATTTTTGCAAAGAACCGGGGGTAAAACGCTGTAACAGGATACCACTTTCTTCCGTGTTATCCACCATTTTTAAACGAACAAGCTTTTCTTTATTTGCAAACGAAATCATTCCTTCTTCGCTGAATGCAACTTTAAGCGGCAATTCAAGCATTGCCTTTTTCTGAACTTTTGCCATATCTGTGTCTTGTTCCCATTATATATACGATTAGGCGATGTGTCAAATGATTCGCATTAAAAGGCAACATAAATCGCCCGAGTTTTATACTTCATGCTTTCCCGATGCTTTTCTTGCGGCTATTGACCTTAAAACAAATTTACCGTTATGCTGTGTTGTATGAAGCGGCTCGGTAAAACAAGTGCGGTATTTTTTTTCTTGTGTGTATTTTACATTCACCATACGGGATACGCCGCACAACCGAGGGCTCCTCAGGTTTTGTATTCGGAGCGTTTGTACGACTTTTTTTCGGCACAGGGATTCGAAACCGAAAAACAAACGCTTCAAAATACCCTGTCCTATGATTTTCCGTACAATGTCATCGTATCGCTCCGTAAAAGCGAAGCGGATTTCGACAGTAAAAAAAAGGCGGTTATACTGATGCCGCAGCAATTCACGGAAGAATTTTTAGATCAAATTGCCGATTGCATGCACCGTATTCAAAATAGCGGCGGCGGCGCGGAATTCGTATTTACGGCAAACGATTACAGTCCGGCATCGCAAAAACCGGACAATCCCCTAAAGGGCTTACAAAACCCCGCATACGAAAATG
>CAUTRX010000070.1:0-5771 GCA_963540775.1 uncultured Treponema sp.
TGGCCCCGCCCCGCCCCGGTTATCTTCGTTGCGGTACTGATGCTCGGCGTGAATTTTATACTCGGCAACTTTCTCGAACCGAGGATACAGGGCAAAAATCTGGGCTTGTCGCCCTTTGTTATCATCGTTTCGCTTTCGTTTTGGGGCTGGCTGTGGGGATTTACCGGTTTGCTTGTCGCGGTTCCCATGACCGTTATTCTGAAAATCATTTGCGAAAACGTATCCATTTTACAGCCCGTTTCCGTTTTGATGGGCTTACGGAAAACCGCAGACAGGATTGATATGCAAAGATACCTACTGGCGCACGACATCGGCACAAGCTCAAGTAAAACGGTTTTGTTCGATACGCATACCCTCTCTATCGTCGGCGACTGTACCGAATCCTACCCGACAACCTATCCTGCCGACGGTTTTGCCGAGCACAATCCCGAACAATGGTGGCATGCCGTATGCACGGCGACCAAAAGGCTTTTGGAACAAACAAAAGTAAAGCCGCAGCAAATCGCCGCCGTTTCTTTTTCCGCCATTATGAACACCTGCTTACCTGTAGACAAAGAAGGAACGCCTTTGCGCAATGCCGTTATCTGGGCGGATCAACGCGGCGCTTCGCAACTGCCGAAACTCTATGCCGCGGCGGACGAAACCGCTTTTTACAACATAACCGGACAGCGCATAAACGGAACTTACAGCATTGCAAAAATGCTCTGGCTGCAGGAACACGAACCGCAGATATTCAAAAAAACTTATAAATTCCTGCAAGCGAAAGACTACATTATCCGCAAAATGACCGGCAGCTTTATAACCGACTATTCGGACGCCTCTCACACGGGTACGCTGAATTTACGCGAAAAAAAATACGAAAGCGCTCTTTTAGAAGCTTTGAATATACCCGAAGACAAAATGCCCGAATTAAAAAAATCCGCAGAGCCTGCAGGCGTTTTGAGTGCCGAAGCCGCCCGCGAGTGCGGTTTAATCTCCGGTATTCCGGTCATTACCGGCGGAGGTGACGGCTGCTGTGCGACCGCCGGTGCCGGCGTCTACACACAGGGCAGCGCCTATAACGTATTGGGAACCTCTTCGTGGAATGCCGCACTCACCGATCAGGTGCTGCACGATGCGGATAAAGTATGTTTTTCGCTTATGCACCTTGATGCCGTACATTACACGGCGCTGGGAACCATGCAAAGCGCCGGCCATTCATTGGAATGGCTTATGTCAAACCTTTTTGATGACTTTCACACGGATAAAGCGCGCTGCTTTGACATAATCAATAAGGAAATAGATGCGCTTATGCAACAAGGCGGCCGCTCGACACTTTTGTATCTTCCGTATCTTATGGGAGAACGCAGCCCCTGGTGGAACCCCGACGCCCGCGGCGCCTTTATCGGCTTGCACCCCGAAAGCGGCAAAGCAGAGATGGTAAAAGCGTGCATGGAAGGAGTCGCGTTCAATTTAAAAATCATATTGAATGCGCTGGAAAAAAACACGGGAAAACTGTCCATGACGCTGATAGGCGGCGGAGGCAGAAATAAAACCTGGATTGGTATTATAGCTTCCGTGTGGGAACGGGAAATCGCAATTCCCAAATACGTGCTGCAGGCAACCTCTATCGGTGCGCTTTTATGCGCCGGTATCGGTGCGGGTGTTTTTAAGGACTTTTCGGATATACAAAAAATCAACCCGATCGAAAAAACGGTGTACCCGGACGAAAAACTGCAAGCGCATTATCGGCGGCAATACGAACTTTTTACCGAAGCCTACCGCTGTCTTACCGGCGTTTTTGCCAAAATGCACGCGGAGCGCCTGCCGTAAACCTAGGGACGGCATTTTTCCAAAATACTGTCGGCCTTGTTGTGCGTGTGCAGATAAAAAGAAACGCTTCCGCCGTCATCCATGCGCGCGTTGAGCACAAGACGGTACGGATCATACCTTTTTCCGAACAACGTGCGTTTTTCCACTAAACCGAGTCTGCGCTCTTTAAATACACGGAACGAAAAACTTTGCTCCTCCGGCGGTTTTCCGTTTGAGGCGTTGCGGAACAAGCCTAAAAAAGCGGACTCGGTAGGATGTGCATAAAAATGCAGATCTTTTTCACCGATTATAAGCAAGCCCCACAAAAGTGCATGTTTTTGTGTCGGCTTTAATTTTAATAAGGCAAAAGTTTCCCGGTCAGCTTCGATACATACCATCTCGACCGTCAGTATTTTGTCGGCAAAACGCCGCTCCATTTTGTTGAAGAATTCTTCGCGCGCTTGCGCTTCCGATTGTTTTTGCTGCATAAAGGCAGTATAGCAAATAGCGCATTTTATTTATAGAGGGTGTATAATTTTTATGCACAGCGGCTTTAGTTCGTCGACGCTCCGCGATATATGTCTTCAAAGATAATCTGTTCAAGCTTAAACACTTCCGGCTTTTCTTCAAAGACATACAAATACGCATCAAAAAAACCTTCGGCGGTAAAAAAGCGCACGGGTATTTCATACACACCTTCGGCTATAAAAGCCCTTCCGATAACGAAACGGGTACTGTCGGGCATATCTTTTAATTCGTAGTCCGCAGCGGTTTTTAAAAAAATCCAGCCGTCGGGAAAAAAGGCCGCGTCGAGTTCTTTTTTTTGGCACGAGCGCACAACGCTCAGGACAAAACGCTGCACCGCGTCGGGAATATTTGTCGTATCCAATGAAGTAAAGCCGTCCAAAAAAGGATAGACGCGCTTTTGCGGCTTTGAAACCGCAAAACACACGGTTTCGGGAAACTGCGCCGAGCCGGAGGGAAGACGGACGGGTTTTTCGGTATACACATCTTTTTCGGGAAGAGTTTCGGCGCCGGAGGTCCATTCCGTTCCTTCCGCCAAATTGGACGCAGCGGTACGTAACGTCACTTCCCCATACAAATCGTAGGGAACGGGGGCAGCGGGTTTACAGCCTAAAAAAAACACGCTCATCAAAAGAGGAATACGTATAAAAAAACGTGTACATTTTTTTTGGAAACTCATCACCTCAGTATACCGTTTTTTTCGCTTTTGTGCTATAATGCGCGCAGGGTACCCTCGGCACATCCGTCCGATTCGGGGTACCTTCATTATTAGTACGGAGAACCGAATGGCGCTTACCCTCACCGAAAAAATCATACAAAATCATCTCGTAACCGGTGCATGTCCCGACACCGATGTTTCCCCGGGAACGCCTATAACGGCGGGTGCACATATTGCGATAAAAATCGACCAAACATTGACGCAGGATGCAACCGGTACCATGGCCTATTTGCAGTTTGAAACAATCGGTATTCCGCGCGTTAAAACGGAATTATCCGTGTCGTATATTGATCACAACACGCTGCAAACCGATTTTAAAAATATGGACGATCACCGCTATCTGCAAAGTGTCGCCGCAAAGTACGGATTGTGGTTTTCGCGCGCGGGAAACGGTATTTGCCATCAAGTGCATTTGGAAAAATTCGGCATTCCGGGAAAAACCCTTTTGGGCTCGGATTCTCATACCCCGACCGGAGGCGGTTTGGGTATGCTCGCCATAGGAGTCGGCGGTTTGGATGCCGCCGTCGCAATGGCAGGCGGCGCGTTTCATCTTGCCATGCCCAAGGTTATCGGTGTACATTTGAGCGGCACACTGCGTGCGGGAGTGAGTGCAAAAGATATTATCTTGGAAGTGCTCCGGCGCGAAACCGTAAAGGGCGGCGTCGGTGCCGTCTATGAATATTTCGGCGAGGGGGTGCGGTCGCTGACCGTACCGCAGCGCGCCACCGTCACCAATATGGGGGCCGAATTGGGTGCGACATCGAGCATTTTTCCGTCGGACGAATCGACAAAGCGGTACCTGCAAGCGATGGGGCGCGCCGAAGTGTGGCGGGAGCTATCCGCGGATAAAGATGCCGCGTATTACAAAGTGCTGGACATACATTTGAGCGAACTGTCGCCTCTGGCCGCCTGCCCGCACTCTCCCGACACGGTAAAAGAAGTTTTGTCTTTGGAAGGCAAACCGGTACAACAGGTTGTCATCGGCTCTTGCACCAATTCTTCCCTCGACGATTTGGCAGCCGTTGCGGCAATCGTTAAGGGTAAACGTATTGCCGCCGGTGTTGAAGCGGGTATTGCACCGGGCAGCCGCACGAC
The DNA here is from genome assembly GCA_963540775.1 of uncultured Treponema sp. GTDB lineage: Bacteria > Spirochaetota > Spirochaetia > Treponematales > Treponemataceae > Treponema_C. The sequence continues at coordinate 4,130 of CAUTRX010000070.1, forward strand.
GCTGCTTATGGCGGCAAAAGCCGGCATATTGGAAGACCTCATCGACGCGGGTTTCCGCATTTTGGAAAGCGCGTGCGGCCCCTGTATAGGACAGGGCTTTGCCCCTTCTTCCGACGCCGTCAGCCTGCGCACGTTTAACCGGAATTTTAAAGGAAGAAGCGGAACCGCGGACGCACACATATATCTTGTTTCTCCCGAAACCGCCGCCGCTTCGGCAATAGCCGGCTGCATAAGCAACCCGGAAAATCCTGTTGCCCGGCAAAACCGCACCGATTCGCCCGCCTCCTTACTGTACGGCGAAAAAGAAAACGCTGCGCAAAGCGGCGCCCTACCCTACCCGTACCGTCTGCGCACTGCGGATATTTTGGAAAGCGCCTCCAATGAAAAAATGTTTATCCCCCCTTTGAATGCACAACAGGCGGCGCAAACGCAAATCATTCGCGGCCCGAACATAAAAGAATGCCCTGCCGCCCCCCAAACCGCCCGCGAATTGCATTTACCGGTTGTCCTTAAAGCTGCAGATAATATATCCACCGACGACATCCTGCCCGCCGGCGCAAAAATGCTGCCCCTGCGTTCCAACATCCCCGAAATTGCAAAATACACACTGGAACGCATCGATCCGTCTTTTTATAAAAATGCAAAAGCCGCATTCGAAAACGGCAAAGACGGCTGCGCCATTGTCGGAGGCGACAACTACGGGCAGGGCTCTTCGCGCGAACACGCGGCGCTGGCGCCCATGTATTTGGGAGTCCGATTGATTTTGGCAAAATCGTTTGCACGCATACACCGCGCAAATCTTATCAACTACGGAATTTTGCCGCTGACATTCGTCAATCAAAACGATTACGAGAAAATAGTGCAAAACAATCTGTTTATTATAAAAAATATAGACATCGCATTGCAAAACGGAACCGATTTTTCGATTGAATGTACCGACGAGCATAAAAAAACGCTTTTTGTGTTTGAAGCGCTTAACGACTTGGATATACGCTCCCGAAAAATCCTGCTTGCAGGCGGATTAAGCCGCTATACAAAAAACGGCGGCCAATAAAATCGAAAAATTGATATTGCAAATAATGGAAACTTGGTATATTATATATTTATAACATTATAAGGCAGGCTGCAAAATGAATATTCACAACATCCTTGAAGATCAGGTTCTTGTATGTGTAAATGATACATATAAGCGTACCAAAGAACTGAACGCTCCTTGGCTTACATGTGATTGTGAACAATGCCGTCTCGATACTGCAGCCTATGTTCTAAACAAACTGCCGCCGCGTTATGTTGTTTCCGGCAGAGGCTTAACCCATATGCTTGCACGCGATGACGCACAATCTTCCATCGATATGGATGCACTCGTAATAGAAGGAATGCGGAAAATAGCCGCAAATGTGCGCCCCTTTCACGCGGAATATGTTTCCGGCTCCGAAAAGCAGGAAGAAGGTCCCGCTTTCAATTTTCCCGTTTTTCTCGGAACGGTACTTGACGGTACAACGTTGCAGCCCGTTCGGGAAGCTGAAGTAAAACTCAGCTGTAACGGAAAAGTGTGCAGTATGCTCGATCATACATGGGGAAATCCGACTTCGCTGAACGTCCACACAAACGGAAAATACGGTTTTTGGCCGAAACACGAAAA
>CAUTRX010000071.1:0-5768 GCA_963540775.1 uncultured Treponema sp.
TAAGGAAATTTCGGGTAATATTCATTTCCTCAAATAAAGCTCGTATATTCAATATACGCTGTTCTCCTGTTTTAAGATTAATTATACCGTACAGACCGGGATGAAACACGGTATCTTCTCTTCGATAATATTCATTCACCATCTCATTGTTATATGCGAAAAAGTCTTCTAACTTTTCGTCGATAGGGCTTTTCACGGATATTTCCTTTTCGGGATTATAAACGCCATCTGTCATATCGACGAAAAAACTCTCTACTCGATTCTCAGGATCACGCGATGCCGTTCTTGCCCACAGTTTATTTGTTTTCGAATCAAAAGCAAACCTTACAGTTCGTCCCCTTTGAGGAAAAGATTGCAGCGGAACTATATCGGCTTCTTTACCGGCTATCAACAACTGTGCCTGCCCGCGGTAATTGTTATAAAATATCAAGCCTGCTTCTTTTTGCAGGGGCTGCCTTTTACACGAAACACAGAACAGAACTGAACATAAAAACAACCAAATAAAACCTTTCATTTCAATTCGCCTTCGGCAGATATAGGCGGAATATCGTATCTATCGGCCTTTTCCCCTTGTTTGCATGAGGCGCAACACAACCCCGCGGCAAAAACCGACAACAAACCAAACACTTTAAGAAACCGCCGTTTGTTCATAATACCCTCTTTACATTTCTCTGAAATTTTAAACCGTCTTATGAAGGCGCAAAAAAAGCCTTTTTTACCATTGCCTCCAGCTCTTCTACACTTATCCTTGAATATTTTACCAAGGGAATAATCTCTTTTAATGCAGCATAATTCGCCTTGGTATAGGCAAATGTAAAGTTTCTTACGGTTGTATAAACTTGAAAACTCCGTGTGCCCCAATTTTCGATGGACATGATTTCAATATCATTAAATAAAAAATCTTTTTTTGAAAAAAACGATATTGCCGTAAAACCCTTTGCGGTTACTGAAAGATCACATACAAAAATAGATATAAGAAATACCATTCCTCCCAAAAGAAGAAACAGAATGGAAACATCACCAAACCGTCCTTTTTCCCCTGTAATACTCATCCACACAAACCATATAAGCCAAACAACAAGGGCAAATAACGATCCGATGATGTACGATATTTGAGAAGTTTTATTCATAGCTTCCTCTTCACTTTACGGAGTTATGACATTTGTCACTCCTTACACCGGTAAAACCGCTCCATTTTTTTAAGAAGCTACACCAAAAGAAGTACGGGACGCAATAAAACGGATGTCTTACTTTATTGATATGTACATTCTATACCCCGTTTTTGTCATTTGTCAAGGACATGTTTCAGCACTACACGAGGCGGCCTATGAAGATTAAGCCTGTTGCGAACTTTATAAGTACGTTATCGCCCGTAAAATTCAATCTGTCAAGTAAGAATTTTGAATAGACTTCTTGACACAATATTATATATTGTATATTATGAAAGCGTGATGAATATACGGCGGCACTCCCGTGCTTTGTACGTATGCGGTCTTACAAAAATGTAAGGAAAAATTTTTGAATGTAAGATTTAATCAATGCACAGCACTGTACAGGTATGGTATGCTGTTGTCACTGAAATGGAACAGGAGGTTTTATGAATATTGTTGAAGTTAAAAACTTGCGCAAAACCTACCCCTTGGGTAAAGTTTCGGTTGAAGCGGTTAAGGGCGTCGATTTTTCAATCGGGCAGGGCGAATTCGTGTCGATTTCCGGTCCGTCGGGTTCGGGAAAATCGACTATTTTGAATATGATAGGTCTTATCGACACCCCTTCCGGCGGCGAACTGATAATCAACGATGAAAATATTTACGACGAAAAAGATTTTGCAGCGCTGGCAAAAAATAAAAATAAACGGGTACGCATTCCCAACCGTCTTGATAAAAAGATGACGGCGCTGCGGCATGAGTACTTGGGCTTTATTTTTCAATCGTTCAATCTTATTCCGGTTTTGAACGTGTACGAAAATATCGAGTTTCCGCTCTTATTCGGGGTGCCGAAAGCAAGCAAAGCGGAAAATGCCGCATGGATAGATTATTTAATAGAAAAAGTCGGTTTAAGCGAATGGAAGCACCACAAATCGAACGAGCTTTCCGGCGGTCAGCGTCAAAGGGTTGCCATTGCGCGCGCCCTTGTTACCAAGCCGCACATTGTGCTGGCGGACGAACCGACGGCCAACCTCGACTCCAAAACGGGCTACCGGATACTTGAATTGATGAAAGAGGTAAATAAAGAGATAAAAACAACCTTTATTTTTTCGACTCACGATGCGAAGATTGTCGATATGACAAACCACCGCATTAAAATTCTGGACGGTCTTGTCGTCGAAGATGTGCGAATATGAATAGAATAATTTTTAACATGGCGGTAAAAAATCTGTTTGCGAATAAAGCAAAGCTGATTATAACTTTATCGCTTATCGGTATAGGAACCTTTTTGATTATTCTGGGTTTGGGCATTTTGAATTTTGCCAAAAAGCAGACAAAGGACGTAAGTGAAAGCGATTTTTCGGGCGACATACTGATTATAGGAAAACCCGACGATCCTCAAGTGGAAGTAGAGCTTTTCGGGACGTATGTGAAATTCGCCGTGCGTACCTCCAAACCGAAAATGCCCTACCTGTTGCCGTTTGAAAAAGTACGCGGCATTGTAAGCCAAACGGATGGGGTGGAATCTTTGACGCAAACGGTAGTGAGCGGCGGTGCATTGGTTCCTGTAGATTTACCCGACGGATGGAAACCCAAAAACGAAAACAGCGGGAACAGGCCGTACTTGGACATATTGGGTAACAAAGCCCGCGAATACCGCACGCTTTTTACCACCGCGCAGATTTTTGAAGGCGCCTATCCGGAAACGGACGACGAGCGGTATTTTATATTGCCGCGCAAAACAAAAGAAAACTACGAAAAATACTACGAGCGCAGCCTTGCAATCGGCGATGAAGTGATTGTCAAGTCTTCTTCGTGGAGTAAACCGAAACAGCAGCGCGTGCGCATAACGGGCTTTTTCGATTACGCTCACGGCGACACCGTTATAGAAAATGTCGCGTATGCGGATGCGGATACGGTGCGCATTCTTGCCGACATGACCATGGGTGCAAAAACGGCGGCGAACATCCCCGATTCAATCGATTTAAGCCTTTCGGAAAAAAGCGAAGAGGATTTTTTCGCTTCCGACGACGCCTTTTTGGTAGAAGAAAGCGTAGATGTGCAAAGCGCAAAAACCGATTTTGACAATTTGCTCGGCAGTACCGAATTGCGCGATACGCTCAATTTACCCGACAATGAAGCATGGCACCATATTGAAGTAAAACTTACCAAGGGTACGGGCATAAAAACGGCATATGTTATAAAAAAACTGAACAAGCGCTTTGCCGATGAAAACCTTAATGTACAAGCGGTCGCGTGGAACAAGGCGATGGCAAGCTTATCCGAGGCAATAAAGGGTACAAGCTTTTTATTTACCGTTATGCTTGTGTTGCTTTCGGTGGTCGTACTGATTGTTATTATGAATACGCTGGTTGTTGCCGTTATGCAGCGTAACGCCGAAATCGGTACAATGCGGGCAATCGGCGCTAAAAAAAGTTTTGTACGTAAAATCTTTTTTACCGAATCTCTTTTTATGTCGCTTACGGGTGTATGTATCGGTATTGTGCTCGCCCTTATTGCCGCCTTTATCATCAATTCGTTCGACATACACTTAAACGAAGTACTTTCATATATGTTCGGCGGTAAAAAAATACGGGTGAGCATTTCCGTCATGTCGATTGTCTGGACAATGCTTGCGATGACGGCGGCAGGGCTTGCGGCAAACTGGTATCCGGTGCGCCTCGCTTTAAGAATAAGCCCGCTTGAAGCTATCAATAAATAGAGGGACTTCCACTGTACATTGTTGGCAGTTCCCTAAAGGAAAACAAATGACTATCTTAAAGATTGCATTCAGGAATTTAAACAGGCAAAAGAGGCGCAGCGGTTTATTGGCCGCCGCTATAGCTTTTGCGTTTTTTGCCGGCATGCTCACCGGTGCCTTACACAGTTTGGCGGCGCAGCTTGCAAAAACATTCGGCGGTCATGTCTTTATACTGGGGGCGCAAAAAGCGCCGGATAGAGACGAGGACGAAGATGCTCAGCTTGTGATGAGTGCCGAAGACATCGGCATAGTGGAACAAACGATGAACGAACTCGGCATCAAAACGCAATACACGGTGCACCGTATACGTGCAAGTGCAAACCTCATCTTTGAAGGACAGGAACCGGCGATAGCGCAAGTTGACGGCGTCAAATTCGACCAAGAAAAATTACTGCGCGACAGTATCGTCTTTAAAGACGGAAGCTGGGAGGACATGAAGCAGGAAAACGCCATATTGATTTCGCAAGTCATCGCCGAAACGCTGAACGTGCAATTCAACGATATTCTTTTAGCCGAAGTGGAAGATTTTTCCGGCCGGGTTACGGTGGAAGAAGTGCAGGTAAAAGGCATTTCACTCGATAAATCGGCATTTTCAAGTTTGGTTACTTATGTAAACTTTGATTTTTTGCACAAATTGCAAAATCTTCCCGAAGGCAGTATCGGCTTATACGCCTTTTTGCTGGAAAACGGCGCGAAACAAAACGAATTTGCGCAAAGTTTGGAGGATGTACTGCGCGAAAAAAATCTTTCGGTTACAAGCCGTACACAGGCATACCGGGAAACACCGCAAGATCCGCAGAAAAGTATTTTTAATCAATTGAATGACGGTAAATGGAGCGGTACCAAATTGGCGGTTGCCTCCTTCAACGATTTTGCACCGCAGCTGGGACAGATGGCCTCTATGATAAAACGGGTCGGCTTGGGGGTGTTGGCGGTATTGCTGACCGTTACGATGATCGGCATTTCCAATACGTTTAAAATAATCGTACATGAGCGCAAGGGCGAGATCGGTACGATGAGGTCATGCGGAATAAAAAAGCGGCACGTAAAACACCTTTTTATCGGCGAAGCGCTGTTTTTGTCGATGATCGGCGCGGCAGCCGGTTCGGTTTTTGCCCTTATCGTAATGCAAATACTGTGCCTGATTCCTTTTGACGTACATTCTGCAATCGGACTTTTTACGAATAACGGCTATTTGATGTGGAAGCTTTCGCCCCTGTATGTGGCGGCGGAATTTGCCGTTATGTTTTTTTTAACCTTGTTTTCGGTACGTGCGTCGGCTGCAAAGGCCGCGGACATGATTCCCGCCGAAGCGCTGCGTACCGGTAAATAGAGGCCGGGTCTAAAACGGAACATCCTGCTCCGTTTTAGCCTCAAGTTTGCGTCAAACGCAAACTTGTTTACTTACAACTTTTCCGCCGTCCATGGCGGAATGGAACGGTTGTCATTATAATAACGGAGTGTCCATCCACATAGGGATGGAGTGTCCGACCACGTAAGGTCGGAGCCCCCTTCACACAAGATGACGGAGATCCGGCTATACCGCATGGATCGGTATTGTAGAAAACATCCGCCGGAATAGCGGCGGATAAGATAGGAGATTATATGTTAAAAAAAATGCTGAGCACATGTTGTGCTTTGTTGTGTGCGGCCGCCCTGTTTTGTCAGGTGCCGGCAACGGAAGAATGTTACAAAATATTGGACGACATTTACAATTCGTTCAATTTTGATGAGGATTTTACCTGTAACGTTTCGATTATTACGGAAAAGCCGAACCGTCCCAAAGACGCCGCCCAATACAAATTGTTCCGTCGCGACAGGCAGGACAAAACCTGTATCGTGCAGATTGCGCCGGAAGT
>CAUTRX010000072.1:0-5752 GCA_963540775.1 uncultured Treponema sp.
GCGATGTTCTAAATCGTGCTATTTGTGCGATTTAGAACTCGTCGGCCTGTTCGACAACGCAGTTATCGAACAGGTCTATTTTTTACCTAGAGGGCAAAAATTGATTTTCGTGATTTTTCCATTCAACGATTTTCCGTCGAACTTTAGAGACTTTATGCAGTGTTAATCGTACCGGCGATTGCTAAATGTTTACTCGCGAATACTGCCGTCAAAGTCCCTTTGATACAGCGATCAAAACATCTTTATCCGTTCGGGATCGGCACTCGTGCACCGGAAACTTTCGCAGGGGATAAATCATGTCGGCATTTTGTTAAAAGCACACAAGAGCCCAGTTTCTGAAAAATATTTTATAGCCGCCCTTGTTCCATAAAGTCAAAAAATCTTCGTTCGTATAATATCGGTTTCCGGCATACAGAGGTTTGTCCGTAACTGTTTTTCGCGGATTGTCTTTTCTTTTTTCCTGAAGCGAATCATAGATCATCAATCCGTTTTCGTCATAGCCTATAATTGTTACATAATGCTGCACATGCTTTACTTTTATCAGCACTATAACGGGGCGGCCGCACGACAGCATTTGTTTCAGCCAATCGATTTTTTCACCGGCGGGTTTGTTTTTTAGGATAAATTCCTTTGTGTGTATACCGTGTTTATGCAAAAGATTTATTACGCCCTGAGGGAAGGTCAGGTTTTTGTGCATTCTCCAGGTCATCTGCGCTGCAAGCATTTCGGGGTCATGTGTTTGATTTTTTAACACGTTCAGCACACCCATAACTGCATACGGGCCGCGATTATTCAGCGTTTGCCGATAGTACAAATCTTCGTTCATGTGAAGGCGTATCGTTTTTTGCGCGGGCACGCTTTCCGATTGTATGCGAGAAGGAAGCGCCCTTCCGAAGCGTAGCAGGGCGAAACCCGAAAGAAAAAAGACGGAAACCATAATTGCAAAGGGCTTTCTTTTTTTCATCTTGGAATTATCCCTCTCGTAAAATAAGCGCCTTACATACTTACTTGTAGCCCTGCGGTTTTTTCATCGCTTTTTTTACGTCGGCGGCAAAAGCGGCTATTTCTTCGAATCTGTTTTGCCCTTTCATTTCCAATCCAAGCACGTATAAATGCGGCAATTTTTCTCTTTCGGCCGTGCTCAAACCGTCAACAAACAGCACTTCGTCGTAGTAGGTGTACTGGTCTTGATTGTACGGTTGTGCGTTAAAAGGTGCAGCCCCTTCCAATTTTTGCCGATACTTGTCGCGCATTTCCTGCGGCGCCGCTTCGCTCAAAGCAAACTGCTTTGATACGGAAATATATTTGTAGTCGTCGCTGTGCCTCTTTGTGAACAGATCAAAGCCGACCGGCTCGAAATTCAGTTTTGTTTTCCCGTCGTAAAAACCGAGAACCAGACGCAAGGTGTTTTCATCGTCCGATGCACATACGTTATGCGGAATAAAAAAGTCGTAGTTGCTGTTTTGCATACGGATGCCCTTATCCGAAAAATCAAACTTCATTGCCGTCAAAACGGGATCCGACACGCGGCGCGAAGTTAAAAATTCCTTCCAGTCTTTAAATGAACCGGCATAACGGGGAATGACGTAATCACTCATAAATGCAAGGTCGCGGCTGTGTCCGTTTCTGATTGAAGCGGTGCCGTCGGTTTTTGTCATTACGTATAAACCGCCGGGCACCGGAAGCGCAAACGAAATCGCTTCAACATTTGCAAACGGCAAAGTCCAATAATTTACCAGCCACGTGCGCCCGTATATATCCGTATGTGTCCGCGTCTTTGACGGCGTTCCGTAAGAGGTTACGGCCACACGTTCGGAACCGACCGTACGGTATATGCGTGAAGCGCTTAAAAGATATTCCATATACAGTTTGGGAGAAGCAATCAATTCTTCAAGGCTGAGATTATCCGGTTTTTTAATCAGCGCCATCGTTAAATTCAGCATACGACCGTACGCAACGCTGCCGTTTTGCGGGAGTTTGTATTCACCGATGTCGTTGGGCATAGCCACTTTCCATTTTTTGTTGTCGGTACGTACAATCGTCAGCGGAAAGCGGGGCAGCCACGGCTCATACAAAATATCATTGGAACCGTCGCCTCGATTAAAACCTTCGTTTCCCGCAAACGCGAATTTATCCTGAATGCTTTGTATAATCTTTCCGGTTGCCGCACTGTAATCGGCAATAACCGCGCTGCGCACCTTCGCCAATTTTTCCGGAAGCTTTTGCTTGTAATCATAGGGAAAAAAGAATTTTTCTTCCAAAATATTGGGTACAACATAGTAATGCGTTATGTGTACGCTTCCCGTATTCGGCGGTACTTTTTGTGTTTCAAAAAAAGGCAGCGCATAGTTGAGGTTTTCGTTTGCGCTTTTCATCGTAATAATGCCCAATACGTCTCCGTCGGGGCTGACCAGCGGACCGCCCGAATTACCGGGACTTGCCGCGGCGGAAAAGCGCAACCACTTCCACACACCGTTTTCCTGCTCAAAAGTTTGACTGGTAAGCAGACCGTCGCGGATAATAATACCTTCACCGAGTGCATTGCCGACGGAAAACGTTTGCGTATTCAGTGAAAAATCTTTTTTCGCCGAAAGGCCTTTTTTTGTATCCGTATACCCTTCGGCGGTAAAGATGATAAAATCGCGGTCGGTTGCAAAAGAAATCAGCGTATCGACTTTATAAAGCTTTCCGGCCGAGTCGCGTAAAAAATAATCCCCGTATTGACTTTCGTCGTGCAAATTGAATACGTGTGCCGCCGAATAAAAAAATCCGTCGTCCATTAAAAAAGCGGTTCCCAAAGGTAAATATTTATCGGTACGGATAGAAAACGGAATGCGCTCCAAAGGCAATTTTTTTTCGTATTCGAGCATTCCTTCTTCGGGTTTAAGAACCACAACTTCAAAAACGGCTGCATTCAATTTTGCCAATATTTCGGGACGCAAAACCGCTTGTGCACACAGACTGTGCACACACAGCACACCGATAGCACATACGCAAAAAAAGTTTTTTCGGAATTTCATAAAAGCTCCTCTTTACAAAGACGGATTATTCTTTGATTTTGAAAATCGCCTTTTTTACCTTTTGCGGCGATGAAACCGCCAAGCCCGGCATATGAGGCTCTCCGGCGAAGAATATAACAAAGGTACCGGGTGCGGCGGTAAAACTTAAAAGCGTTTTACCGTCGGCAAAGGCTACGTCCTTTTCGGTGTTGTATTCGTCATAGGTGCCGCACAGGGAATCGAGGGTAAAATCCATCTTTTCGCTGCCTTCGAGCATAATTTGCACGTCCAAATACAAGCGGTGTTTTTCAAACCGTTTGCCGCCCGCCGCTGTTTCGTATTCGCCGATGCTGTAACGGAAATCTTTGTTCTCCGCCATATACGCGCCGGCTTTTTTTTCCGCAAAATTTTCGGTTTGCAAACAGCCGATAACCTTATCCAAGCCGTTCACCAAGCCGGTATATTTGGAGAGATTTTCCAACGTATCAAAAATCATTTTTTCCTCCTGACGTATGATTTCGCGATTTATTTTTTCAGCAATGCCGCAAAGGGGTTGTAGGTCATTCCGTCATCATTACGGGAACCGGCACTGCGCCGATCGCCGCCGGAATGTCTTCCTTCTCCCATACGGGTTCCCGCACGTTCTTTGGGAGTACCGCCGGCGGTTCCGGCACGCACCACCCTGACGGCGGCTTTTTTTGCTCCGGCCGCAGACGCGCCTGACGCACTATGCGCCGAAGCGTTTCCGCCCGAAACAGGCACGGCCGAATGTAAAACCGGATTGCTTTTAAGCGACAAACTGATGCGCCGCCTGTCGGCGTCAAGTCCGATGATCGTGCATTCTTTTATATCGCCGACGCGCACCGCTTCCATAGGGTCGGACACAAAGGAATCGCTTAATTCGGAAATATGCAAAAGGGCGGTTTCTTTAATGCCCAAATCGACAAAGGCGCCGAAGTCAACCACATTTTTGATTTTACCGGTAACCTTCATGCCTTCTTTTAAATCCTCAAAGCTGACCACGCCTTTTTGCATAATCGGCTTTGGATAACCGTCGCGCGGATCGCGGTTGGGCTTTTTTAATTCTTCAACAATATCCTGAACGGTTTGTTCACCCAAGTTATAGGTTTCCCGCAGCTCTTTTTTTACCTCTCCCGTCACATCCGCATTTTTTTGTATTAAGCCGAATATGATGCGCGCAGGCTCATAGTTTTCGGGATGAACCCACGTGTTGTCCAAAGGGTCGGAGCTTTCGGGAATCTTCAAAAAGCCCGCGCACTGTTCGTACGCTTTCGGCCCCAAGCCCGACACGTTTTGCAGTTCGCTTCTGCTGGTGATTTTTCCCTTTTCTTCGCGGTAGGCAACAATGCGTTTTGCCACCGACGCGCTGATACCCGACACGTATTTTAAAAGAGAAGCCGATGCCGTATTCAAATTGACGCCTACGTTGTTCACAACGGAACCGACTACTTCGTCGAGCATGTCGGAAAGCTTTTTTTGATTCAAATCGTGCTGATAAAGACCCACACCGATTGATTTGGGGTCGATTTTTACCAATTCCGCAAGCGGATCCTGAAGCCGCCTGCCGATGGAAATAGCGCCGCGGATGGTTAAATCCAAATCGGGAAACTCTTCGCGGGCGGTGTCGCTTGCCGAATATACGGAAGCGCCGTCTTCGTCAACCACCGTGTATAAAACGCCGGGAAAATTTTCGCTCAACACTTTCGAGACGATTTCCTGCACTTCTTTGGTGCCCGTTCCGTTGCCGACCGCAACAAGCTGTACGTTATAGTCCTTTATCGCTTTACGAAGAGCGGCACACGCTTCGTCGGCCTTGTGCTGATAGATAACGAAGCTTCCCAAATATTTGCCCGTTTCGTCGAGGGCGGCGCATTTGGTTCCCGTACGGATTCCCGGATCGACGCCCAGTACGCGGGTTCCTTTGATAGGCTGCGTCATAAGCAGGTTTTTTAAATTTTCGCTGAAGATACCGATACCGTGATCGTCTGCTCCGTCACTTTGATTGCCGCGGATTTCGCGTACAACCGCAGGCGACAACAGGCGGGCAAGACCGTCTTCTATCGCTTCGGCATGATATTTATTATGTGTTATATGCCGCTGCTTTAAAATCCGCGCGGCTTCGTCGGTGTCCACTTCAACCTTTACTTCGAGCACGCCTTCGCGTTCTCCACGGTTTATTGCCAAAATGCGGTGCGGCTTTATTTGATTTAAAGGTTCCGAATAATCCCAATACATTTGGTACACCGACGTTTTTTGTACTTCTTCGCCGCCAATGCCCTGCACGCGGATAAGCCCGCTTTTTATGTAAAAATCGCTTACCGCCGCACGGTTTTCTCCGTCCTGCGCGGTACGCTCGGCAAGGATATCTTGTGCACCGGCGAGAGCGGCGGAAACGTCGGGAACACGCAATTCTTCGTTTTCCGCCTCCGTATTGACGAATTCCGCGGCTTTTTTTTCCAACTCCGCGTCATCCAGCTGCGTCATCGCTTCGGCAAGAGGTTCAAGTCCGCGCTCCGCCGCAAGCATTCCGCGCGTTTTCTTTTTCTTTTTGAACGGCGCCCACAAATCTTCAAGTTCGGTCAGTGTTTTGGCTTCTTTTACCGCTTCGTATAAAAAGTCGGTCAATTTACCTTGTGCGAAAATGCCGCGTATAATTTCGAGGCGGCGATTTTCGAGATTCATACGGCTTTTGAACAAGTGGTCGCAGCTTCGTACCTGCACTTCGTCCAGTG
>CAUTRX010000073.1:0-5738 GCA_963540775.1 uncultured Treponema sp.
GCCGATGCGGGAGGTTTAGGTACCATCGAAATGGAAGCAATGACCTCGAAGGGCTATGACAAGGATTTTTCGGCAGCTGTAACTTCCGCGTCCTCGGTAGTCGGGCCGATTTTTCCTCCATCCATCCCGCTGATAATTTACGGATCTATAGCGAGCGTCAGTGTTTCAAAACTTTTTGTCGGCGGTGTTGTTCCTGCTCTTTTGATGGTTGGATCGATGATGCTGTTAACATTTATACTTGCACTAAAAAAGGGGTATCCGAGAGAACGGTTTAGTTTGAAGAAACTGGGCATTGAGTTTTTGAATTCCGTGCTGTCCATCATAACACCTTTGATTATTTTAAGTGGTTTTGCTGCCGGCTGGTTTACTCCCACAGAAGCTTCCTGTGTGGCTGTTATATACGCATTGATAATAGCTGCTCTTGTATATCGTACGCTCGATTTTAAAACATTTATTAAATGTGTTTTAGACAGTGCAACAACTTCTGCAAATACCTTGCTTATAATAGGAACATCAACTTTGTTTACTTATGTTATGGTAAAAGAAGGCATTTCGGGACAGCTTGCCGGTTTTATTCTCGGTATAAATTCAAATCCCCGTATCGTCGTTTTTACGATAAATATTGTTTTACTGATATTGGGAATGTTTATGGAACCGGGAGCAATTCTTACGCTTATGCTTCCCGTACTTTTGCCGATTGCTCAGAGGCTGCAATTCGATTTGGTATACTTTGGTGTCGTAGTTGTTCTTAATTTAATGATAGGGCAAGTAACGCCACCGTTCGGCGTATGCTTATTCATTACAAGCGATATTGCAAAAATCCGATTGGAAAAATTGTACAAAGCGGTTATTCCATTCCTTATTCCGCTTGTTTTTGTCCTTTTCCTCTGTATTTATTATGTGCCTTTGATTACATGGCTGCCGAATCTCGTGTTTGGTGAATGACTTTTGGTAATACAAGGATATTTTATAGTAAAACCCTCTACAATACCGCAGTTTTTTTTGCCTGCGGTGCTTGTGTTTGTGTATTTGCATTTTCAGTTTTTTCATATGTAAATTGGCTATAAGAATTATTTACCGTTATGATGATACCTCTGGTGTATTTTTCCGATTTTCTCCAAGTGCCGTGACTAGTGGGTACATAGTGTATAGTTCGGATCACGATATTGCCGGCTTATTGACTTTATTTTGTTTTTCCGCTATACTTTATATTCATTCTAATATATTATAAGCGTTTGAAAACAGGTGGTTTTTATGTCAAGAAGATGCGATCTGTGCGGAAAAGGCCCTATGAGCGGCAACAAAGTGAGTAAAGCATACAACCATGTACGCCGTACGTGGAAGCCCAATATTGTGGAAGTTAAAACCGAAATTGACGGCACAACTACAACATTGAAGTTATGCACTCGTTGTTTGAGAAGCGGTTTTATTACAAAAAAAGTGTGATAAGCCGGTTTTACGGAAAAAAGGAGTTTTAAAGGCTGCGGCTTTTAAAACTCCTTTTTTTATGCCTCAAAAAATGCCGACTGCAAAGCGGTACAAATCCGCTTTGACACCGGACAACACTTCAATTCACCTGATATGCCGGATTGAAGCGGGTATAATACAAATATTTTGAAAAGATTTTCAATGCAAATAAAGAATTGCGGATCAAGCTTGTGCGTCTGAACAATGATCGCACAAACCGCGCATATTCATCTCAAGTTTATGGGGGGCAAAATTTTGCGGCAGAGCGCTTAAAATCGTTTTTCCGATACTTTCGGCATGTTCCGAAAAAATATCGTAAATTTGACCGCACTTTGTGCATTTAAAATGCCAATGCTCGCGGGTTTCCGCATCGTAACGAAGCTCATCATTTTCGATCGCAACACTTTGCAACAGCCGCTTTTTTTCGAGCAGTTTAAGCGTATTGTACACGGTCGTTTTTGAAAGAGTCGGAATCGACGGCGACAGGGCAAGATACAAAGAATCCGCAGTCGGATGTACGGGATGATCTTTCAAATATTGATAGACGGCGAGACGCTGGATAGACGGGCGTACTCCGTGTTCATTCAGTATACGCGCAGTGTTTGCAAAATCGCTTGCAGTGTAATTTTGTGCCTGAAACTGTGAAGTCGTAGTCATATTATCTTCCTGCCACTTTGTATTTAGTTCAAATATGATACTAGCTGAGAAATGCGTTCTTGTCAACAGTCAAATAAATATAAATTGTTTTTTGCCGATATTTATATTATGAACAGCCGTACTTTTATGTTGATTTGCTTGTGCGGATTTTTTTCTTTTTGGAATCTGCATGCACAGGCAAAACTTTTGTATAAAAAATCCGGTTCGTATTGGATGATTGAACGTTCCGATTTGCGCCGCTATGATAACGGAAAATATACGGGGCTGACAAGCCGCGAAGTACGCTCTTTTGTACATCCGTCCGATTATAGGGTTGGAACACTAAGCAATGCCGACTCGTCTTTTGTTTTTGAGGGCAGTTTTTACATCGGGGAAAAAACCGTTTCCGATTTTAAGGAAACCGCTCTTTCTTTGGATGCGGCTATTCCGGCACGTTTTGCCCTTTCGTCGAGCGGGCGCTTAACGCCGCTTGAGGATAACGGTTTTCCCACATTCAGAAGTTTTCCGTCTTTTCCGATTGAAGCGGTTAAGGTTGGGCAAACGTGGACTGCTGATGCCGTACGGGCGGTGGATCCTTTAAACAAAGGCTTGTACACACGGATTCCGATGCGGGTTTTATATACTTTTAAAGGGGATGAAGTTTACAAGGGCAAAAAAACATACCGCATTCATGCTGCCTGGGCAACCCGCTACGGGCGTATGCGCACCGATCCGGCAGGTGACCCGGATTTGGTTTTTGCTGCGGGTTCTCATTCCGCCGATATCTATGTTTTGCAGGAAACGGGACAAGCCTTTGTTATTGCCGACAAAGTCGACGAAGAGTTCGGTTACGGCAGCGGTAATCGCGTGCAATTTAAAGGAAGTATTTTGCTTTTTACCGATTTTCCGCCGTCGACCGAAACAGCCGGGCTGCTCCCGATTTTGGCAAAAACCGCAAAAGCCTCCGTTGCTGGCGGTACGCAATACACAGAATACGCAGTTACGGACGGTACTTCAAAAACGGCGCAGGCACCTTCGTCGGAAGCGCTTCAAAGTCCGAACGTAAATCTTGCTCCGGTACAGAATTCCGCAGGCGGTATTGAAGCGGATGCGGGAGGCGATACGGTGATTGAACGAACTCCCGCCGGGCTTCGCCTTTCGCTGCGTAATATACGGTTTTTACCCGACAGTACCGATTTTGAGCCGGAAGAAGCGGAACGGCTTGACCGTATAGGATCGGCTTTGAAAAAATTACCGTCAGCGAAATTCTTAATCGAAGGTCATGCCGCCTCTATCGGAAGGGCGGAAGGTGAAAAAAAACTTTCGGCAGAACGTGCGCGCCGCATTGCCGATGAATTGGCGCTGCGCGGTATTCCGCGTGAAAATTGTATTACGCAGGGGCACGGCTCGGAGCGGCCGATTGTTTCAAACGAAACAAAAGAAGGCAGAAGTGTGAACCGCCGCGTTGAAATTACAGTGCTGGAATAAGCCGTGTGTTTAGTTTAGGGGGCAAGCGGCGTATTCAAAACAAGGCCGTCGTAGGCGGGAGCTATAGAAAGGCTTTTGTCCGCATGAGCGGCTAAAAAAGTTTTGATTTGTTTGTGCGAAAAATCGTGGCATATATGGGTAAAAAAACTGCGATGTGCTCCTATTTTGTGTGCATATGCAATGCTTTCGGCAAAACTTAAATGTGTACTGTGCGGCCGCTCCCGTAACGCATTGATGACAAGGATGTCCGCGCCGCGTACAAGCTCTATTGATGGTTCGCTTATAAAATTGCAGTCGGTTAAATAGGCGAGCGAATACGTTTTATTTTTTTTGTTTGACGAATCCTTTTCCGAAATTTTCCAGCCGTACACTTCCGAATGCCCGTGTAAAAGGGGAACGGGGATGATTTCAAGTACGCCTATACAAAGCGGATGTTCAGCACTGAAAATTGAGGCGTCAATCAATTCAAGATGGGGCTTTCCGCCTCCTTCTTTTGCGGGCGAAAAAATATAATTGAAACGCCCGCGTATGTCGTTTAAGGTTCGGGTATTTGCATAAACGGGCAGGGGGTTTTCAGCTTTTTCGCAAATGCAGCTTCGGTGAGAAAAAATACGCAAATCGTCGATACCGTGCAAGTGGTCGGCGTGGCTGTGGGTGTACAATACCGCGTCAAGCCTATTCAGTTTTGCGCGCAAAGCCTGTTCTCGGAAGTCCGGCCCCGTATCTATGACGATAGAGGTTCCGTCGCTTCCTTTTATAAAGAGGCTTGAACGAGTGCGCGTATCTTCGGGAGCTTGCGATGTGCAAACGGGACAGGTGCAGCCTATAACGGGAATGCCGTGGCTGGTTCCCGTTCCCGCAAAAAAAATCTCCATAGGTTCAGGACTTCCTTTAGGATCTATCCGGGCTGTCCCAAAACTTCAGTTTTGGGACAGGTATCTTTATGTTGAGCGCGATGTTTAAGATTAAGTCATTACACTATAAAGACTTAATCTTAAACTCGACGGGTTGTCTAAAAAGTAATCAACTTTTTAGACAACCCCTATTGGTTGTCGTATTTTTCGACGCTTTCGTCAACATATTCGAGGGCAATGCCGGCTGTTTTAAACATAGCTTCGCTTTCCGCCCCGGCGTGATATTTTTTTTCGCATACGATGCGCTTTATGCCGCAGTTTATAAGCATCATGGCGCAGGTGCGGCAGGGGGTCATTTTACAGTACACGATTGCCCCGTCGATTGCCACTCCGCGGCGCGCAGCTTGACAAATTGCGTTTTGTTCGGCATGGACGGTGCGTACGCAGTGCATGGTAACCGAGCCGTCATCATGGAGCATCTTTTTTAAGTCGTGGCCTTCATCGTCGCAGTGGGGCAACCCCGACGGCGAGCCCACATAACCGGTTGCCAAGATTTGATAATCCTTTGCGATAACGCAGCCGGATTTTCCGCGGTCGCAGGTTGCCCGCTTTGCAATTGCGCGGCATACTTCCATAAAATATTCGTCCCAGCCGGGCCGATCATTTTTTTGTTCCGTTGTTTGCTCAGCCATATTTTCCTCCTACTTAATAAAGCAAAGATATAACCGCCGCTGTCAAGCGAACTGACGCTTTATTTCTTCCATCTCGTCCCGTATTGCAGCGGCTTCTTCGAATTCCAAGCGCTCGGCGTGTTCGAGCATTTGTTTTTCCATCGCTTTTAAAAGTTTTTTGCGCTGACCGGGAATAAACATATTTGTCGCGGCTTTGATAACCGATAATTCCGTACCGACGATTTGTTTTTTTTCTTCGCTGCGGCGCACCAAAATATCGCCGACGGCTTTTGCAACGGTGGTCGGTGTTATGCCGTGCTCTGCATTGTAAGCTTCCTGAATGGAACGGCGCCTTTTTGTTTCGCCGATTGCTTCTTTCATTGCATCGCTGAGGCGGTCGGCATACATGACAACCGTACCGCTGCTGTTGCGCGCCGCCCGTCCGATAATTTGCACCAAACTTGTCGCCGAGCGCAAAAAGCCGATTTTATCCGCATCCAAGATTGCGATAAAGGACACTTCGGGTAAGTCTATTCCTTCCCTCAATAAATTGATGCCGACCAAAACATCGAATTCTCCCGCGCGCAATCCCTTTAATATTTCAACCCTTTCAATCGTTTCG
>CAUTRX010000074.1:0-5693 GCA_963540775.1 uncultured Treponema sp.
CCCACACTCTGTGGGCGTATGCGCCCATGCTTCATGGGGCTCTGTGTCCATGCTGCCCGGGCGCATAATGCGGGTATGTGTCCGACCGCATTCGGACTGCTCCCCTCACTGTCAAATCCCGCCTTGCCTTTTTTGTCTTTCTCTGATATCTTTGCGATTCGGAACTGTCGGGAGTCAAAGCGGCTTTCGGAACACTCCCGCTGTTCGTGCAGACGGTTCAATCTCCCGGCACAAAGCGGCACTGTTGCGCATCACAATGAAAGGGAATTGAATCCGCTTGCAATACTTTTTAAAACCAACATACCGGCCGCATTGCGGCCGCCTGCGGCGGGGCATGTTGATTTTATCTTCGGAGAATCCTATGTCTAATGAACTATTACTTGTTGTGTCGCTGTTGCTGTATTTTTCAACCGTATTGGTCCTTGTGCGCCTGTTCAAAGAGCAGGGGCTGTACTTGTGGACGGTGATTGCAACGATTACGGCGAATATCGAAGTGCTGATTTTAATACGAGCTTTCGGTATGGAACAAACGCTGGGCAATGTACTTTTTGCCTCCACTTTTCTTGTAACCGACATTTTAAGCGAATTGTACGGCAAAAAGGCGGCAAAAAAAGCGGTTGTGTACGGGAGCATCACCTCCGTACTGTTTATTGTCTGCTCGCAGTATTGGCTGCTGTTTTCGCCGAGCGAAAACGATTGGGCAATGCAGAGTATGAAGACGGTTTTTTCCAACACTCCGCGCATTATGATTGCCGGTATTGCAGGCTACGTTATCTCGCAGTTTTTCGATGTGTGGCTGTATCACAAGTGGTGGGATTTTACCGGTAAAAAAAGCGGCGACAAACGGAAATTTCTGTGGCTGCGCAACAACGGTTCAACCCTTGTGTCGCAGCTAATCAACACGCTTATTTTTACCTGGGGCGCCTTTTTCGGTTTGTACCCCGTTTCCACGCTTATATCGATTACGGTTTCGACTTACGTTATCTATATAATCACCAGCATTGCCGACACGCCCTTTGTGTACGCCGCGCGCAAACTGATGGCCGGAAAATAGCATAAAACCGCACGAAACATGCCTGCACATGGACGTGCTTTTCAAAGCCCCATTACGCCGGTAGACAGCTCACCCTTACGGGTGTGAACTGTCCACCCTTATAGGTGTGAGCTCTTCACCCTTACCGGAGTGAACCGCTCACTCTTACAGGTGTGAACTCCTCACCCTTACCGGAGTGAACCGTTCACCCTTATGCGTCCTTACTTCGATGCAGTGCCGCAAGGCCGGCAGGGATAATTGCCGTAAGGCGAGCGGATTTGTGTTCGGCAATGACGGCGACACGCACACGCTTGTACATAAAAGCCCGTTTGCGGTAAAATCGATTAAAATAAAATCGGGAATAAGCTGAAAGCGCGGCAGCCGTCCGCCCTTTCGACATTCTATCTTGCGGGGTTGTTATGAAAAATGCATATGTACAAAGGGTGTGGGAAAGCGTTCGGGCAAAAGATGCCGGTGAAAGCGAATTTTTGCAAGCGGTTCACGAGGTGTTGGAAACACTCGAAATCGTTGTCGAACATATGCCGGAGCTGGAAAAATATGCGGTGTTGGAGCGCTGTGTCGAACCGGAGCGCGTTATCATATTCCGCGTGCCGTGGACGGACGATGCGGGCGCAGTTCACGTAAACCGCGGCTACCGCATACAATTCAACGGCGCAATCGGTCCCTACAAGGGCGGCATACGTTTTCACCCTTCGGTAAATTTAAGCATTTTAAAGTTTTTGGGCTTTGAGCAGGTATTTAAAAACAGTTTAACCACTCTGCCGATGGGAGGAGCAAAGGGGGGCGCCGATTTTGACCCGCACGGTAAAAGCGAGGGCGAAGTTATGCGCTTTTGCCAGTCTTTTATGAGTGAATTGCAGCGCCACATCGGGGCGGACACGGACGTTCCCGCAGGCGATATAGGTGTGGGAGCACGCGAAGTCGGCTATATGTTCGGCCAATACAAGCGCTTGCACAATGAATTTTCAGGTGTTTTGACGGGAAAGGGGCGCTCGTTCGGAGGCTCTTTAATACGCCCGGAAGCAACCGGTTACGGTCTGGTGTATTTTGCCGAAAATATGCTTGCAAAGAAAAACAAATCGCTTAAAGGATTGCGCTGTGCCGTATCGGGAAGCGGCAATGTAGCCCAATACGCCGTGCAAAAACTTATACAAAGCGGGGCACGGCCGCTTACAATGTCCGATTCTTCCGGCTATATCTACGACCCGGACGGCATTGACGAAAAAAAGTTTGCCTTTATACAGGAATTAAAAAACGTCCGGCGCGGCCGCATAAGCGAATACGCACACAAATATCCTTCGGCACAGTATACGGCGGGAAAGCGCCCCTGGTCGGTCGCCGTCGATTGCGCCTTTCCCTGCGCAACCCAAAACGAATTAAATGCCGATGATGCGCAAAAGCTGATTAAAAACGGCGTATCTTTGGTTGCCGAAGGCGCGAATATGCCCTGTACCCCCGAAGCGGTTGCCCTTTTTCAAAAAGAGGGCGTTTTATACGCTCCGGGTAAAGCGTCGAACGCCGGAGGGGTTGCCGTGTCGGGGCTCGAAATGAGCCAAAATTCGATGCGTTATTCGTGGACGGCCGAAGAAGTGGATGCAAAATTAAAGTCCATTATGAAAGACATTCACGACAGCGCATATCAGGCAGCCGCTCGCTTCGGCATGGAAGGCAATTACGCCGCGGGTGCGAATATTGCAGGCTTTTTAAAAGTGGCCGAAGCGATGATTGCCCAAGGCATTGTTTGAGGCGGGGGAATGTCTCAAAAGCCGTCTTAAAATCTTGCTTTTTTTTTAAATACACACTACCATATGGCAAAGGAGCTTTTATATGCAAGGTGTATTTGATTTTACAATTGATCAGTTGGGACCGTGCAAGGTCGCTTCACCGATTATGCTTTCAAAAGTGTACGGCGATTTTATTGCAAACTATGTTAAAGATGACGATTTTATCCGCTACAATGTGGACATTTATGAAAACGTGCTTGAAACGCAGGCAGAAGCCTACAACAATAATTTAATCCAAAAAGCGGGGCCGCGCGAATACATCTACTTTAACCCCAGGCATGTAAATGCGGGCATTATGACATGCGGCGGTTTGTGTCCCGGTTTAAACGACGTTATCCGTTCGATAGTGCGCTGTTTGTGGAACCGTTACGGGGTACGCCGCATACACGGTATCCGTTTCGGTTTTCAAGGGCTTTTTTCCGAAGCGGGATTCGATACCGTCGATTTACACCCTGATTTGGTTGATGATATTCATAAAACCGGCGGTTCCTTTTTGGGAACAAGCCGCGGAGGCGGAAACCGCGTTACCGAAATAGTCGATGCGATAGAAGCGCTCAATTTAAACATGGTGTTTATTATCGGCGGTGACGGTACACAGCGCGGAGCTTTGGAAGTTGCCGACGAAATAGAAAAACGCGGCTTAAAAATCGCGGTTGTCGGTGTCCCAAAAACGGTAGACAACGATCTTATTTTTATTCAAAAATCATTCGGTTTCGATACCGCCGTAGACCAGGCAACCCAAACGGTTGCGGCCGCACATATGGAGGCTCATTCGCAGATAAACGGTATCGGTCTTATAAAGCTGATGGGACGCGAAGCCGGTTTTATCGCCGCCGTTACCGCACTTGCAAGCCACGAAGCAAACTTTTGTCTTATTCCCGAAGTCCCCTTCCATTTGGACGGCGAAGGCAGCTTTTTGGATTCGCTTGAACAGCGCATAGAAAGACGCCATCACGCGGTTGTTATCGTCGCAGAAGGGGCGGGACAAGAACTTTTAAAAACCACCGACGCAAAAGACGCCTCAGGTAATAAAAAACTTGCCGACATAGGCATCTTTTTGCGCGATAAAATAACCGAATATTTTGCCGCAAAGAAAATCCCGATTAACTTAAAATACATCGATCCCAGTTATCAAATCCGTTCGGCGCGCACCACTGCAACCGACTCGGTATACTGCGAACGTTTGGGCAACAACGCCGTCCACGCGGCTATGGCGGGAAAAACCAAACTGGTTATCGGCCTCATCCACAATAAATACGTGCACTTACCCACCCGTCTGGTAACCAGCCGCAGAAACACCGTCGACCCCGAAGGTTCATTGTGGCGCGACGTTATCGATGCAACCGGTCAGCCGATTTTGATGCTGAAAAACAAGGATTTTTTGCTTGCGCAAAGCAACGGAAAGCAAAAAAAAGACTGAATCAAACCCGCAGCGCAAACGACGGAACCCTACCATACGGGTACGGGTTCCGCCGCAATCAATAATTTCGCCGTAAAACGTTTTTGCGCCGTTTCTCCGAACTATACCGAATAGGTTTCGCCGTATTTTACAATATGCACGTTTTTATATCCGTTATCGTGCAAATAACTTAAAAAACGTTCCTGTACGTTTTTTTCGCCGTGCACCATAAAAATCTTTTTAAGGCGCGATGTGTCTATACTGTCCAGCCACGCTTTACATTCGGCATAGTCGGCATGGGCGCTGAACGCATTTATGTGCCGGACATCGGCGCGTACTTTAAACCATTCGCTCATAATGCGCACCTCTTTATGGCCGTCCAAAATCCGCCGTCCCAGCGTATTTTCCGCCATATAGCCGACAATCAAAACGGTGTTTTCGCTTTTTGATATATTGTTCGCCAAATGGTGCACGACGCGCCCGGCTTCGCACATACCGTCGGCGGAAATAATAATCATCGGGCCGTCTTTTTGATTAAGCATTTTCGATTCTTCGACGCTTGTAACAAAGGACAGTGCATTAAAGCCGAACGGATTTTTATGATGCGTTAAAAAAGCGTTGAACGTTTCCTGATCGTAACATTCGGGATGGATCTGAAAAATACCTGTCGCATTGGTCGCCATAGGTGAATCCACATAAATCGGAATTGAGGGGATACGCTTTTTGTCGGTCAGCAAATGGAAAAAATACACCAATTCCTGCGTGCGTTCTATCGCAAAAGCGGGAATAATGATCCTTCCCTTTGTTGCGACCGCCCTGCGCACCACCTGTTCCAACTCGTTCATCGCGATATCGGACTTTTCGTGCAAACGGTTTCCGTATGTACTTTCCAAAAAAAGATAATCAGGAGCGGGAAAATCGACATCGGGGTCGCGGATAATGGCTTTATTTTTGCGCCCCAAGTCGCCCGTGTACGCAATGCGTATATCGCCGCCCTTTTGATTTTTTATCGTTACCAGCGCAATCGCCGAACCCAAAATGTGTCCCGCATCGTAAAACTCCAACTCGACATCGGCTGCTATGTACATTTTCCGCCGGTACGAAAGCGCAACAAATTGATTTGCCGTTGCAATAACGTCTTTTTCGGTAAAAAGGGGCTGCCAGGTGAACTTTTCTCTTTTTTTAGCGGCCTGTTTACGCAAATATTCGGCGTCCCGTGCCTGAATGCGCGCACTGTCCATCATAATGAGGTTTGCCAAATCTCTTGTTGCGGGGGTCGAATAAATATTGCCCCGAAAGCCTTTTTTTACCAAAAGCGGCAACAGCCCGCAGTGGTCGAAATGCGCGTGCGTTAAAATAACGGCTTCAATTTTGTCTGCGGCAATGTCGAAACTGCGGTTTTTTTCGTCCGCTTCTTTACGCTTACCTTGAAAGGCGCCGCAGTCAACCATAAAGG
>CAUTRX010000075.1:0-5668 GCA_963540775.1 uncultured Treponema sp.
CAACCACCTTATGAGAACACACAGTGCGAAACATTGAGCACTGTGCCCCGACGCTTGCGTCGGGGTTGTTGATTGGGATATTATATAGAAAAAGAGAATAAGCGTAAATAGCGCTTTTATACCCTCCAGCCGGGTGCAAAAAGTGAAATCGATGAGAAACATTTGCCGAGCCGGTTTGAGAATGCTCCGCACTTCCGAGATTGTTCCGAAAGCGTACCGCCTTTTCGGCAGTACATTCCGTTTTTCGGCAATTTTACAATGCCGAATCGAATATGCGCACCCGAATTACGGATCGACAGTCGCTTTATACACCGCCGTCAGTTTGCCGTCTTTTTTAACGATTTCCATCATAACGGCGGATTTTACCGGGTTGCGTTCCGCATCAAAGGTAAGATTGCCGGTTACATAAGCACCGTTTGTCTTCGCAAGTTCATCACGCACAGCCGAAGGCGCTACGGAACCGGCACGTTCAATAGCATCTTTGAGAAGATACACGCAATCGTACGTGAGGGCGGCAAAAGAAACGGGTACCGAATGGTATTGTTTTGTATATGCGTCTACAAAGCGTTTTACCCGCCCGTCGTCCGAATCGGAAGCGTAATGATCGCAATAAAAGCCGTTAAGCACTTCATCTCCGGCATTACCGACCAACCCGCCCCAGCCGTCGCCGCCGACAATCGCCGTATCAATGCCCTTATCGCGCAATTGCTTTGCAATCAGTGCAACAACGCCGTAATAATCGGGCAAATACACCACATCTGGCTCGGCATTTTTGATTTTGGTTAATTGCGCACTGAAATTTTTATCATCCGTGTTGTATGATTCCGCAGCGCAAATGACACCGCCCGATTTTTCAAAAGCGATTTTGAAGTTCTCGTATAAGCCGACCGAATAATCATTTCCCACGTCGTATAAAACGGCGGCGCGTTTTTTCCCTAATATTTCGGCGGTGAATTTTCCGCCGACAGTCCCCTGAAAAGAGTCTATAAAACAGGCGCGGAACACGTAGTCGCCGGCGGCGGTTATATCGGGGATGGTTGCCGCAGGAGCAAGCAGCAGCACTTTTTGCGCTTGTGCGAAAGAAGTAATGGCGGCGGTTGCCCCCGACGTTAAAGAACCGATAATGAGTTTTACGCCGTCTTTGGTTGTCAATTTTTTATAGACATTGACGGTTTTTTCGGGGTTTCCTTCGTCGTCTTCAAAAACAAGCACCACTTGCTTTCCGTTAATGCCTCCCGCCACATTTATTTCAGAAACGGCAAGTTCCGCACCGTTACGGGCTTCGGTACCGTACACGGCGACCCTGCCCGAGAGCGGAAAGATTCCTCCGATAACAATCGTGTCGTCGGCTTTTTTTGCGCAAGCACCGAACATCAGCGCCGATGCCGCAACGCATACATATAAAACAAAACGGGTATTTACATTCTTTTTCATAAAAATCCTCAGCCTCCTTTCCGTCAGCGGCGTATATTGCCGTACGGAATTTATAAAAAAAGCCGCTCCATTCAGGAACGGCTTTTACCAAAAGTCCAACATTCTTTCCAAATCGGAAATTTCAGGAACTCTCTTATACAACCGCCGGTTTGCCGTTTTTAACGGCGGCATTACAGAATTTACAGAAAGCCGTTTTTTGGCCTTCAATTTCATGCTCGTACAAAACCTTTATATTTTCTTTTTTGCAGCGGGCACACGTTCCCCTGCCGCGGTTGGCTAAAGAACGGATTCCTTTGCCGCGATGTGACTTTGACATACATCCTCCTACGTACTATCCGAGAAAACTGTCCCGAAACCTCGATTCAGGACAGTCCCGTTAACGATTTACTCCGAAGCTTTATCGGCTTTTTCGGAAGCGGCGGGCTTTTTTGCCGCCTTGGGTTTCGATTCGGACTCTGCCTTTTTAGGCTTTTCGGCTTTCACTTTTTTATCGTCGGCTTTTTTTTCCTTTGCCTTTGTATCGCCGTCCGTTTTCGCCTTTGTTTTAGCAGTCCCTTTTTTCGCTTTATCTTCCTTCTTGTCATCTTTGGAAGAAGTATCCAATTTGTAATCAACCAATTCCAAGATAACTATGTCGGCTGAGTCTCCTTGCCGAAAACCGAGCTTCAATATGCGCGTGTAACCGCCTTTGCGCTCTTTCATGCGCGGGCCGATATCGGTAAAAAGTTTTGCCAAAACCGCTTCGTCCGCAATAAAGCGTGCCGCCTGCCGGCGATTGTGCACGGTATCGACCTTGCCGCGCGTTATAAGTTTTTCCGCAGCTTTGCGCACTTCGCACGCTTTTGCCTTAGTAGTGGTAATCCGCTCATACCTGAATAAAGACGTTACCATGTTCCGCGACATTGCCCGGCGGTGCGCCGAGGTGCGCGAAAGAGGATTAAAACCGTTTCTATGATTCATCCGATTCTTCCTTTTTCTTTGTTAAATTTACCGCATTTTTCAGATGACTGTAATCGGTCATGCCGAGGTTAAGGTTCCACTCAAGCAGTTTATCCTTTATTTCCGACAGACTTTTTTTGCCGAAATTACGGGTTTTGGCAATATCATCTTCCGTTTTTTTCGTTAATTCACCGATCGTGTAAATATTCGCGTTTTTTAAACAATTGGAGGAGCGCACGGACAACTCAAGTTCTTCAACGGGCGTGTTTAAAAGCTGTCTAATCCGCTCGTCCCCTTCATCGATTTCATCGCCGCGGCCTATTTCGCTGTCGTTAAAATTAATAAAAATCGAAAAATGATCTTTGATAATTTTAGCAGCTTCGCCGAGCGCGTCATCGGGTGTAACACTTCCGTCCGTCCACACTTCCATAATAAGCTTATCGTAATCGTTACGCTGCCCGACACGGCACGGCTCGATAACGTATTTTACCTTCGAAATGGGCGTAAACACGGCATCCATCGGAATCGTGCCGACCACCTCGATGTAGCGCTCATTTTCTTCGGCGGGAATATAACCGCGTCCCAAATCGACTTGAATTTCAAATTCAATATGCGCATTTTCCATCATAGTAAAAATGTGCTTATCTTTCGACATAACTTCAAGCTGGGAACCTTTTGCAAACATATCGCTCGAAACTTTTCCGGGGCCTTTAAATTCGAATAAAAAGGTTTCCTGTTCATTATCGCCATCGAGTTTCAAACGAATTTGCTTCATGTTGTTCAACACTTCCAACGCATCTTCAACAACGTCAGGAATGCTTTCAAATTCGCTTGAAATAACGTGAGGTACGCCGTCCGCATCGTAAGAAGTAATACGCACGGACGTAATTGCGTATCCTTGAATACTTGACAGCAATACCCGCCGCAATGTATTCCCGACTGTGGTACCGAAACCCGGTTCAAAGGGATAGGCTGTAAATTTACCGTAATTCGGATTGGTTTCAATATGTTCGAAAGTAATCCCTTTCGGGGTCTTAAATCCATGCAACAGATTTTTACGGGCCATCGAAACTCCTTAATATTTCGAATAACGTTCGACCACGAACTGCTCTTTATCCGCCAAGTCCGTTAGATTCGCAAACTCTTTTCGTACAAAGCGCTTTGCTATGCGGTATGCGCCTTTACTCAACGAGCTTTTTTGCTCCGTCCCGCACAACTCGCATACGGGACACCTGTATTTTGCCATGCCACTCTCCTACATACGGCGGGTTTTGCGCGGGCGGCAGCCGTTGTGCGGAATAGGCGTTACATCGCTGATGGATTTTACCTTTAAACCGAGCGCACCTAAAGAACGCACCGCCGATTCTCTTCCGACACCGGGACCTTTTACAAAAACGTGAACTTCACGCAGTCCGTAACTCACCGCCTTTTGCACGGCCGTTTCGGCTACGGTTTGGGCGGCAAAGGGTGTCGATTTTTTCGCACCGCGAAAGCCCAATCCGCCGGAAGATGCCCATGACAAAGCATTTCCTTTTAAATCGGTAATCGTAATAATCGTGTTGTTAAATGTCGCCTGAATATATACATTACCTTCATATACTGTCTTTTTTTCTTTCCGTTTTTTGACGGTAGCCATTTATACTGCCTCCACCTTATTTCTTCTTACCGGCAACGGTCTTTTTCTTGCCTTTGCGGGTGCGTGCGTTGGTACGGGTGCGTTGTCCGCGTACAGGCAGCCCTTTTCTGTGACGCAAGCCCCTATAACAACCGATATCCATAAGGCGCTTGATATTCAAACCTATTTCCGAGCGCAGACGTCCTTCAACCTTATATTCGCTGTCGATAAGGGTACGTAACGCCGCAACTTCGTCTTGAGAAAGATCATTCATCTTGCGCATCGGATCGATTTTCGTCTTTGCGCAAATCTCCGCGGATGAAGAGCGGCCGATGCCGTAGATATAAGTCAATGCGATATTGACATGCTTGTTAGGGAGGTCAACTCCCGCAATTCGAGCCATTAAACTACTCCTTAAGCTCAGCCCTGACGCTGCTTATGCTTGGGATTGGAACAAATGATCCGGACGATGCCGGCTCTTTTGATTACCTTGCATTTGTCGCAAATAGGCTTCACACTTGTTCGTACTTTCATAGTATACTCCTATAATGACTGCACCGCACCTCTACAGGTTGCGTGAAGACAGTTTTCCTTTTTTTACCAAACCGTCATGGTGGTGCATTTTCAGCAGCGCTTCAATTTGGCTCATCGTATCCAAATCAACGCCGACCAAAATCAACAACGAAGTTCCGCCCATGAGCAAAGCAATGTTTTGGGGAAACCCGAAAGCGTTTTGAATGATAGTCGGAAGCACCGCAATAAGCGCAAGGTACAAAGAACCCGGCAGCACAAGCCTGTTCAATACCTTTTGCATATATTCTTCGGTTTTATCGGTTCTGATTCCGGGGATGGAGCCGCCGTTTTCCCGAATGTTTTTTGCGATTTCGGTGGGGTTTAAGGTTACCTGTGTGTAAAAATACGCAAAAAACACAATCAATAAAACCAACAATGTATTATACAGCAAACCGCTGGGGATGAGCAAGGCGGCGAGCCTGTTAAGCCAGCGCACGTTCGGCCCGAAGCCCGTAGCAATTTGCAGCGGGAAAGTTAAAAACGAAGATGCAAAAATAATCGGTATAACACCGGACGGATTGATTTTAAAGGGTATATACGTACTTTGCCCGCCGTACATTTTGCGTCCGATAACCCGCTTGGCATAATGAACCGGAATTTTACGCTGCCCTTGCTGTTCATACACGACAAAGGCGATAATTCCGATAAACATCACAAATACGACAATGCTTTTCACAAACATTTGACCGCCTTCCTTTACCACAAGCGTTCCCAGCTCATACACGGCCGAAGGGAGGCGAGCAACAATACCGGCGAAAATAATCATCGAAATTCCGTTACCGATACCGCGCGCGGTTATCTGTTCGCCCAACCAAATAGTTATCATCGTTCCGGTTGTAACCGTGAGAATAAACAGCAGGCGGAACAAAATCGCATTGGGAATAACCACCGCACCGGGAATACTGTAGGCATAGGCGGTAAATGCGGTAGACTGGATAATACAAACAAAAACCGTTCCGATACGCGTCCATGACTGAATTTTTTTCTGTCCGCCGTCTTCCTGCACAATGCGTTTTAAACTCGGAAAAATAATCAGCGCCAACTGCATGATAATTTGCGTTGAAATGTAGGGCATAACACCGAGCATAAAAACCGAAAAGTTGGAAA
>CAUTRX010000076.1:0-5632 GCA_963540775.1 uncultured Treponema sp.
CAGCGCCGTTTGTATCTTTTTAGTAAAAAAATTCAAGTTGCTGCCGACAAAAAACGCGCAATAGCCGGCGATAAAAAGGGCAAAGCATAAATTCAGTAAAATTTGCAGTTTTGCTCCTCCGTCAGCCGTACTGAACGTACCGAACAGTAATACGGCGGCAACAAGAACACAGCCTGACCAAATCCAGCGCTTTAGCGATATAATTTGCACCGGCTCTTCGCTTGTGATTGCCGCTGCGGGAATTGCACTCATAATCCGCGCAACGGCAGGGTCGTCTTTCGGCGTAATCGCCGAAAACGTTTCGGCACCGAGATTTTCTGCCGCCGTCAAGCTCTTTATAAGAGTGCGGCATTTTGTGCAGTGTATGCTGTGCAGTTTAACAGCCGGCGGCAAGGCTTCTCCCTTGTCCAGCGCTAAAAACCGATCCATAACGGCGGTACAGGTGTCTTTTTTCATTATGCAGCCCTCCTTACGGCTGAATTATATCTTCCAGTTTTTGTTTTAGTATTTTTTTTGCCCTGAAAATATGCGACTTTACCGTGTTTACGGGATGTCCGGTTATGGCACTTATTTCGTTATACGGAAAATCGTAAAAAAAATACAAGTCCAAACAAACGGCAAAGCGGTGCGGAAGTTCTTTTACGGCTGCACGGACGCTTTCCGTAAGAGCATTCCGCAAGGCTTTTTCTTCCGGGCCGTAAGCGTTGTCCGAAATTTCGGTCGTCTCAAAAAGCGGCAGATAATCTTTTCGTCTGTTTACGGCATTGATAGCGGTATTGTAAGCGATACGCATAAGCCATGTCGAAAAACGCGCTTTAAAATGAAACGACGGCAAATTGACATACGCTTTTATAAACACTTCCTGTACAAAATCATCGGTATCCGCCGCATTATGAAAAAAGCTGAGGCCTAAAACCCGCACTCTTTTTTCATATAAACACACCAATGTTTTAAACGCGTTGTGATTACCGTTGCAGGATTTTTTTACCAATATAAAATCCTGCAGCTCCGCTTCCGACCTTTCTATCCGTTCGATACAAACACCTTTTTTGCGCCGTAAAAAAGTACCGCTTACGGGGTTTTATATACCCGATAAAAGATGATAAGGCCTATTCCTATTACAAGCGGAATAAGTCCTCCCAACAAGGGGTAGGTGATGCCTTCGATAAAACCGATTAAAAGCGTCAAAACCAAACCTATACCGGTAAGCAAAATGCCGGTAAGCAGCGCGAATAATTTAAAATCGAAATGTACCGGCTTATAACTGCCCGATTTTATCAGCAATTTGATTTGGCTGTTTCTCCACAGTAAATAAAAAAATATAACAACGCCGCCTATAACGATTCCGACAATGGGAATTATTGATACGATAACCTGTGCCGCAGGCGTTAAAGCTATTTCGTTCATTAAAAACTCCTTAAAACTTGGACACATTCAAGCCGATATAGTTGCAAGGCGGTTCCAAAAAGTTGAATTTTCAAAGCGCCGTGCAGTTATTCCAAAAAAATATAATCGGAAAAATACAGGGTGTCTATTTTTCCCAATACCAGTTCCCGATTGATTAAATCGGTTAAATCGGCTTTAAGTTTTTGCTCTCCTTTTTCCAAAAGCTGCTGACGGGTATATTGGCCGGTATATTCGGAAATAATTACGCGTATTCTGCGCGTCTTTTGCCGTAACTCTTCATGAAAAGCGGTGTCGTCTTTTTTGTAGCGGAAATACATCGTTATGACAATCGGTATGGACGGGGTGTCGGCGGTGCTGCAGCGGACGGTTCCGACTTGAGAAAAAACCGCTTCGTCCGGTTCCACTTTTTTTTCGAGTGCTTGCGGAGCGGGATCTTTACGCCGTAAGTTTTTACCGGGCAAAGCGGCGCCCGACACAAAAGCGACGGCTGTGCCGAACAGCACAATCAGGCACACAAGCGCAATACATACGAGCGAAAAACGCTGAATTTTATTCATGCTGTAATTGTATACTCTTATAAATATGTATTCAAGAGCGTATAAATTCATGCCGATACTGAGTAAAATATGTATTCTTTTTTTTGAAAATGTTGTATAATCACAGCACTTCTCAAAATTGAACGATAGGGGTGAAATATTGTCGTCGGGACAAAGAGTTGCAGTCAGTTTATTAAGCGCGGTTTTTATTTTTGCCGTCTTTATGGTTGCGGCTTTTTCCGGCTTGTTTTCTCTTATCGAAGCGCGCTTTTACCAGCCTTCGCTTATGCGAGGCATTCATGCACAGCTTTTTGACGTATCCGAAACACTTGACACCTATCTGAAAGAAACAAAAGAACGCTTTTATACCGAATTTGCGGAAAATGCCGCCGTACAGGAAAGCTTTTCTTTCGAACAAAGTGCCAAGAATATCCGCACACGAGAAGATGCTGCGGGAAACTTATCTTTGGCGGTTCCGGCTCTAACCGGTATCCGGGTTATAGAAACGGGCGGAAAAAAAGTGCATTACAGCACTTTTCCGGCAGATGTGCTTCAGCGCGGCGAAAAATATATTTCGTACCGCCCGTATAAAGATTTAAAAGAACTGCCCTACGCCGATATTTTGTGCGACGACGGCGAAGAGGGAAAAATTATCAGCGACCCGGAACGCGGCCGCATTTTGTTCAGCTTTCCCTTTCACGACTCGTATTCCGCTTACCGCGGGACAATTGTTTTTTATACCGCCGCCTCCGATTTTGCCCGCGTTTTAGTGCAAAAAAAACTGAATACCGTAACCGATTCCGTTATTTTTACAGGTACAAGAAAAAAACCGATTTTTGTTTTGGGCTTTCCAAATACCGGGCGCGAAATAGTGGAAAATATGATTGCCAAACGAATGATCGGCAATGTTTCCGAAACGGAAAAACTGGTTGAAACCGAACATTCGGACGTATGGATGCTGTTTTCCCGCGCGGGAGACATGGGGATATACGTGTCCCGTTTGTACGAAGAAAAAGCCTTTGTGTTTTCCGACACGGTGAAAACCCTGTTACTGATAAGCGTTTTTATAACATCCTTTCTTATTCTTTTTTTGATTTTTAACATCAAGCAGGATGATATGTTTGTCATCCGCAACCGAATAAAGAATTTTCAAATTGCGCTTATAAACGACTATTTAAAACGAAAAGAAGAAGTTGATTGGGCGGTTGTCTACGGCGATATAAAACGGCGCAAACAGGAAATAAACGGCGATATAAAGCGCAGTTTGGGAAACCGCGCAAAGCGTCACGCCGAAGAAGTCGATTTGCTTTTAACTGAAAGCTGGGAAAAAATTGCCGCTGCAATGAACAATCAAAGTCCGCCTAAAAACAAAGCGGAAATCGATTCGGTAACGGCACAAATAAAAGCCATTGTAGAAGAGATTCTTTCCCGTTCCGATCTTTCCGCCGTCGGCAAGGCGGAAAAACAAAGGCCTGCGCCTTCACCCGAAGCCGATGAGTTTGTACCGCCGGATACCGTTCTTGCCGAGGACACCGCTCCGTCGTTGTCCGATGCGGATGCCGATGTAGAAGAACTGTGCGAAAGCGCCGATTTTCCCGTCGCGGAAGAAATCGAAGAATTGGAAGAAATGCTTCCCGCCGACGTTGAAGACACGGATCTGTTTGAAGAATTTGAAGAAGCGGAAGACGCTTGCTCCGCCGACGAGGAAGCGGCATGTCTTTGCACGGAGCCTGAGACGGAATATGCTGCAAAAGCGGACGATGATATAGCGGAAACGGAACCCGAAGCCGAGCCGGAAGACATGGCGGAGCCGCCGCATAATGAAGTACCGTTATCCGCTCATGTAAACGAAAACACGGACACATTGCAGATTTTTGATGATGAGTGTCCCGCGCACGCTTTTGACAATGACGAAATCGAGCGTATCGATAAAGTATTTTCGGCCGAATTGGACGGTTTGGAAGAAGCTATGGCTTCCATGGGCGAAGATATCTTTGCAGGAACGGAAAACCTGCATTCAGCTCCGGACAATGTGTTTGTCCGTTCGACGGACGACACATGGGAGTTCACGGAGATAGAAAACGCTCCCAAAGAAGAAGCGCCGCCCGAAACGCCGCATGACGACGAACACAAAGCCAAAGACGATATTTTTAATGAAGAACTGAAAATCGGCGATTTTACCGAACGAAAAACTCCCGCATCGGGCGTGCAAAAAGATACGGACGAGATGGATTTATCGGACTTTAAAATCGGCACTCCCGATTTTTCAAGCCTTAACGAAGAAGTTGCCGAAGCCGACTTTATCGAAACCATTCCGTTCAGCTTTACTTTCGGAACAACCGCGCCTGCTGCGGCCGCTTATCTCGAAGAAGCAGATCAAAACTCCATTCTCGAAAAAGACGGGTTGTTCGTGGTTTCCGAAGAGGCGGGAAGCGATGAACAAACCGAAAAGCTCGATACGGAATTTCAAATATTGGTCGATTCCGTATTATAAATCGGACGGAGAAAAAGAATGATTCATACAACCGAATTAACGGTACGCAGCTACGAATGCGACTCATATAATCACGTAAACAACGCAGTGTATTTAAACTATTTGGAATTCGCCCGTATGGAATTTTTGCGTGCATGCGGTTTTGACTACAAAGCCGTCTTCGATGCCGGTTATTATTTATATGTAACGCACATCGACGTGTACTATAAAGCGTCCGCCGTCCTCAACGACAAGCTCTTTATTGAAGTAAAACCGGTGAAATTAAAAACTTTATCGGGAGAATTTCGGCAAAAAATATATAAAAGCGACGGAACCGTTTGCGTTGAAGCCGCCGTTACCTGGGCCTGTGTTTGTTCAAAAACGGGACGGCCGGCAAAACTGCCTGAAGAATTTTTAGTTGAAGGTTTGCAGCCTTAAAAACGCTTCCGCAGCGCGAAAGGAAAATAAAGATGTCCGTTTTCGAACACAACGGTTTTATACTGCACATACTCAAAAATATTGAAGTAATCATTTCCGTTATAAGCGTACTCATCGTCATGTACGGTACGATCGCCGCACTTGTCGCCTTGTTAAGAACGGAATTGTTCCGCCTGAAGGGAAGGTACAACGTTCAGCGCCTGCGGGTAATCCGCGCCGATTTGGGCACCTATTTGCTTTTAGCCCTCGAAGTACTTATTGCCGCGGATATTATAAAATCAATTATAGAACCGGATTTAATCGATTTGGGCATTTTAGCGGGTATTGTGGCAATCCGCACGATACTTTCGGTTTTCTTAAATAAAGAAATTCAGGAAATAGACAAAGAGCGCTCGGAAAACCCCGATATGTTTGTCGGATTGTAATGTGAGATCGCTCTTCATTATGCTGAAGAACGCCTCTTCATTACGTTGAAGAACTGCTCTTCATTACCGTGAAGAACACCTCTTCATTGCTTTGAAGGACACTTCTTCATTATAATGATGCACACATCGTCATTATACTAGCGGGGTGCGCGATAGCACCGACACGGAACCGGGAATGTTGTAAGTGACAAGTGTGCCTGCTTTTTCACGCTGTACGGTAATGTCCGTATCATAGTCGTATTTTGCCAATAACATGTTGACTACCTCTCATTTCGATAGGTTCGCAATATCTTCAGCGGAAAGACCTGTCATCTGCATAATAAAATCAGGTTCGCAATTCGCCTGTTTCATCA
>CAUTRX010000077.1:0-5609 GCA_963540775.1 uncultured Treponema sp.
GCCGTTTTTCACAGTTGTTGCAAAACGGCGTAATTGAACAATTTTCGGAAATTGACATTTCCTCAATTGTTCAATTTTAGGGGATGTTTAAAGTGAACGTCTGAAATAACGCCGCTCACTTTAACTTGAGAAGGTAGCTTATGAACGATTACGGAAAAATAAACGAGTTTAAAATCGCGGGAGAAAAGCGTATTGCAGCTCTTCAATCATGGGTTGAAAAAAACGCCAGTGCGCTTCCGCCTTTAAACAAACAAACCAACAATCACATTCATACGATATACAGCTTCAGCCCCTACACTCCGTCTATGGCCGCTTTAAAAGCGCGTGAGGCGGGACTTTCGGTTGCAGGCTCGGTAGACCACGATTCCGTATCGGCGGCTGCTGAAATGACCGATGCCTGTCATGTTTTGGGTATGGGAAGCGTTACCGGCTTTGAGGTGCGCGTAAGCTTTAAGCATACGCGTTTTGCCAACGTCAAACTGAACAACCCCGATTCTACGGGAATTGTGTACATGACCGTACAGGGCATTCCCGCATCAAAAAGAAATATCGCCGCCCTGTTTTTAAAACCCCTGCGGGAGGCGCGCAAAAAACGCAGCATCGCGATGACGGAAGCTTTAAACAAAATAATCAGCGAAGCGGGCTTAAAATCGCTGTCATACGAAAAAGACATCGAACCTTTATCCAAAACCGACGAAGCCGGCGGCGTTACCGAGCGGCATATTTTGTTTGCCTTGGCTAAACGCTTTACGGACGTTTACGGCATCGGAAATGAACTTTTAAAAAACTTAAAAGCGCGCTTTAATTTACACATAGAAGGAAAAATCGCCGAACGGCTCGGCGATGCGTCAAATACGCATTATCTCTACGATTTACTCGGGGTCTTAAAAAGTCAATTTTTACCGCAGGTTTTTATTCAACCCGGAAACGATGAATGTATTCCTGCCGAAACGGTTACCGCCTTTGCCCGCTCAATCGAGGCAATTCCGGCCTATGCCTATTTGGGCGATATAACGGAGTCCCCGACCGGCGATAAAAAAGCTGAAAAATTCGAAGACGGCTTTTTGGACGATTTGTTTCCCGTCCTTAAAGAAACGGGCTATCTTGCGGTTACCTATATGCCCCCGCGGAACACAAAGCAGCAACTTTTGCGCGTGCGCCGCTTGTGCGAAAAATACGGTTTTATGGAAATATCGGGCGTAGATATAAACAGTTCGCGCCAACAATTTTCCTGCCCCGAACTTTTGGATGAAGATTTTGCAAGCCTCACCGACGCTACATGGGCACTTGTCGCCCACGAAGCGCTTTCGTCCTACAAAATGAAGTACGGTTTGTTTTCGTCGGAAAATCCTCTCTGCGCAACCGCATTAAACGGCCGATTAAGCATTTACGCCGATTTTGGAAAAAAACTGCTTCCCGCAGGAACAATGACCGTTGAAGAAGCGGCACAGCAGATAAAAATACTGAGCACGGCACACCATGTGTAAGCCGCACAGCATATTAAAATTGAATTGTATTAGGAGGATATATGAATAATGCAGCATTTACGGCTCCCCTTATTCGGGGGGCTGCCATACAAAAAGCGGGAAAACCGTGGACGGTTCGCTTGCTCGGTAAAGATGCCCCGTCTTCTCAAAGCGCCGTCCGCATTCAAATTGACACGGACGATGAAAAGGCCGCCGAAACCGTACACAAAGCCTTTGACGCGGTGAAAGCGGAAGGCAAAAATGCAATCCCCGCCATTGTTGAAGCGGTATATAAGGGAGAAAGCGCCTTTTTTATTACCGCCCCCGATATATCTTCACTAAAAACAGCCCAAAGCGGGACTGTCGCATCATGGCCGATTGACAATGCGGGACTTGCAAAGACGGGAAACGCCGTTTGCCCTTCCTGCCGTGCCGACGTTGTAAAAAACAAGGTTGCCCTCGTTACCGGAGGCGCCCAAGGTTTCGGCGAAGAAATCGTACGCGGTTTGATAAATCAGGGGGCGATTGTCTGTATAGCCGACTTAAACCTCGAAGGCGCCGAAAAACTCGCTTCCGCCTTAAACGCCGAACAAGGTAAAGAAGTCGCTTTTGCCGTAAAAGTAAACGTTGCCGACGAAGAATCGGTTCGGCAAATGATTGAAACGATTGCCCTTACAGCGGGCGGCTTGGATCTGTGCGTAAGCAATGCCGGAGTACTGCGCGCTTCAAGCATTTTGGAACAGGACATCGCATCTTTCCGTTTTGTAACCGACATAAATTACACGGCATTCGCAATCGTTTCAAAACACTGCGCCAATCTTATGAAGCGCCAAAATGCCGCTTGCCCCTCGTGGACTAGTGATATCATTCAAATCAATTCAAAGTCGGGCTTGGAAGGCTCGAATAAAAACGGTGCATACGCAGGCGGTAAATTCGGCAGTATAGGCTTGGTCGAAAGCTTTGCCCTCGAACTGGTCGGCTACGGCATAAAGGTAAACGCCGTATGCCCCGGAAACTTTTTTGACGGGCCGCTGTGGTCGGATCCCGAAAAGGGCTTGTTTGTGCAGTACTTAAAAACGGGTAAGGTTCCCGGCGCAAAAACCGTTCAGGATGTAAAAGCCTTTTACGAAGCAAAGGTTCCGATGAACAGAGGCTGCTCCGGTCCCGACGTTTTAAAAGCCGTTCTCTACCTTGTAGAACAGACGTATGAAACCGGTCAAGCCCTGCCCGTTACCGGCGGGCAGGTAATGCTGCATTAATACTAATAAGGAGCGGCCGCAAGGCGCGGTACAAATGGTACCGC
Organism: uncultured Treponema sp.; assembly: GCA_963540775.1. Taxonomy (GTDB): domain Bacteria; phylum Spirochaetota; class Spirochaetia; order Treponematales; family Treponemataceae; genus Treponema_C. The sequence continues at coordinate 2,770 of CAUTRX010000077.1, forward strand.
ACCTTGCTTCCAAAGTTTGCCTTGCGGCAAACTTCCAATATTTACTGCACTTCCTCGCTGTGCTACGGAAGTGCCGAAAAAATATTTTTCGGGGTTTGAAAATCCCTCAAAATATTTTTATAGGAGTAGTTATGAATTGTGCTGTTGCCGTTATAGACATCGGCATGACAAACAAAAAGGTTGCCGTATACGACGAAAGCCTGCGCCAACTTGATGCGGCGTACAAAAGTTTCGAACCGCTGAGAATAAAAGAACCGGCAGGCGGAACGGAAGTCGATACTCACGATTTGGCGGGTATGGAAGAATGGTTTTGCGCTCAGCTTCGAGTCTTTGCTCAAAAATATCCGATACAGGCTTTGTCGGTAACGACCCACGGGGCAACCTTCGTATGCATTGACGACAAAGGAAAAGTGTGCGCGCCTTGTGTATTGTACACCCATGAGCCGGGCGAAAACTTTCAAAAGGATTTTTACGCGCTGTGCGGCACAAAAGAAGAATTGCAAAAAACAACCTATACGCCGCCGTTCGGCTCTCTTATAAATCCGGCAAAGGGCATTATGTATATGCAAAAACGGTTCCCCGACGCCTTTTCACAAACGCGGACAATTTTGAATTTCCCGCAATATTGGGGCTACATATTCACCGGCGTTACCGGAATCGAGCCGACCTACTGCGGCTGTCACAGCTATTTGTGGAACCACAAAAAAAGCGATTGGTCGCCCGTTGCCGATACATTGAACATACGTTCCATGCTTCCGGTCAACTATAAAAACACCTGCGAAGTCTTGGGCACCGTAAGCGAAGCGGCTGCAAAACGCACCGGCTTGGATACATCGGTCATCGTTACCATGGGAATCCACGATTCAAACGCATCCCTTCTCCCCTATCTTGCAAAAAGCGATACGGGCGATTTCGTACTTAATTCGACGGGGACTTGGTGCGTCTGTATGCATCCGCAGGACAGCCTCGAATTTAACGATGAAGACATCGGCAAAATAGTGTTTTTCAATCAATCGGCATTCCGTCAGCCCGTAAAAACCTCTATCTTTTTGGGCGGAATGGAACTGGATACTTACGTCAACATATATAAAAAAGCAAATAAAACCGAAAACTTTCCCTCATTCGGCTTTGACGAAGCGCAAGCGGTATTGAACGAAAAAGATACCTTTCTTATGCCCGAACTGGTTGCAGGATCGGGACAGTTTACCGGTTCAAAGCCGGGCATTTGGGAAAAAGGTAAATTCTATTCCCTTGCGAATATGCAGAGCGGCATCGAACTTCCCGAAATTATACGGAACGAAAAGCGCTTTTTCGCCCTTTTGGATTTATCGCTTGTAATACAAACCGAAACGGCCTTACGCCGCGCGGGACTCAAAAAGGGCACCAAAGTGTTTACCGAAGGCGGGTTCCGCAAAAATAAATTGTACAATGCCCTGCTTGCCGCCGCCATGAGCGAAAACCGGTTTTACCTGACAAGTATCGCGGAAGCTACAGCCTGCGGAGCGGCTATAGCAGCCGTTATGGCCTTAAGCGGCAAAAAAATCGGCGAATTGGGTAAATCCGCCGATATTGCGTACACGGCGGTTGAAAAAGCGCCCGTAACCGGCTACGATGCATACAAAAAAGCATGGGAAAAGCTGATTTAAACGGCAGCTCCATGTATTGAATTTATAGGAGTTATGATAAAAAGCGCCGACAGAAATAGCGTCGTCGCTTTTTATCCCGAGTTTGCGTCGCAAACTCGTTTATTTACTGCGCTTTCTCAACCGACGTTTACGAAAGCGCCGAAAAAACTTTTTCGGGAATTGATATTCCCTGCAAAAGTTTTTATAGGAGTATGTATGAAAACAAAAGCTGTACGTTTATACGGCGTAAACGATTTGCGGCTGGAAGAATTCGAACTTCCGCCGATTAAAGACGACGAAATTCTTGCGGAGGTTGTTTCCGACTCGGTATGTATGTCGAGCCACAAACTGGCAATGCAGGGAGACGCTCACAAGCGCGTACGTGCAAAACTTTCGGAAAATCCGGTTATCATCGGGCACGAGTTTTGCGGCACCCTTGTGGAAGTGGGAAAAAAGTGGCAAAATCAATTCAAGGTCGGACAAAAGTTCGCCATTCAGCCCGCATTGAATAAAGACGGAACCCTGTGGGCACCCGGCTATTCATACGCCCACATCGGAGGAGACGCAACCTACATCATCATTCCTTCCGAAGTGATGGAACTCGGCTGCCTTTTGGAATATAAAGCCGACAACTATTTTATGGGCTCGCTATCCGAGCCGGTGTCCTGTGTTGTAGGCGCCTTCCATGCGCAATACCACACCACGGCGGGAAGCTACGAGCACCGCATGGGTATCGTCGAAGGCGGCTCGCTTGCCCTCTTAGCGGGAGTCGGCCCCATGGGGTTGACGGCAATCGACTATGCAATTCACAATCCGCGCAAACCCGGCTTTATGGTCGTAACCGACATCGACGATGCGCGCTTAAAGCGGGCGGAAAGTTTACTGCCCCCCTCGGAAGCGGCAAAGCACGGCGTTAAGCTCGTATACGTAAATACGCGCGATATGGCAAATCCTGTTGAAGCGCTAAAAGAATTAAACGGTGGCACACTCTTCGACGACGTATTCGTATTCGCGCCCGTAAAGCCCGTTGTCGAATTGGGAGACGCCCTGTGCGGAAAAGACGGCTGCCTGAACTTTTTTGCAGGCCCCACCGATCCGGCCTTCAGCGCAATGTACAACTTTTACAACGTACACTACGAAGCCCACCACGTAGTCGGTACCTCAGGCGGCAACACGGATGACATTAAAGAATCGCTTACTATGATGGCGGAAGGC
>CAUTRX010000078.1:0-5590 GCA_963540775.1 uncultured Treponema sp.
CCAGACACGAAGCAAAATGATAATACTTATCCAGCATATCACTTTGATTATAATGCTACGCGGAGTATTAAAAAAAACTTGCCGGACTGCCGTTTTGTATTCTTTTTCGGTAATACACCCTTCAAATGAATAATTCGCTTTTCACCTCATCCTGCTTTTCGAAAAAGCGCAGTTGACAAAAAAAATAACGGGGCGACCTGAAAACTCATGTTTTAGACAGCCCCGTTGTATTTACTTTAGCGAAACGGAATGCCCGGTTTTATTTTGCATCCGCAACAATAGTGTCGCCTGCAAGTTTACCGAATACAACCGTGTCTACAACGGCATTACCGCCGAGGCGGTTTGCACCGTGTATGTCGCCGGTAACTTCACCTGCGGCATACAAACCGGGAATAGCTTTGCCGTTTGTATCAAGTACGCGTGTGTTATCGTCGATGGCAATACCGCCCATCGTGTGGTGGACACATGCTTTTCGGGGCGTTGCAACCCACGGACCGTGCTCGAGTTTTACCGAATAAAGCGTTCTGCCGAAATCGTCGCGACCGGAAGCTACACTTGCATTGAAGGCATCAACGGTTGCTTTAAGCGTTGCCGCATCCATCTTGAGCTTTGCCGCCATATCGTCAAGCGTATCGGCTCTGTATATAAAGCCGTTCTTTTCGCAGTACTCGAAGGTAAATCCGTCTCCGCTCCGCCAATTCGGATCATTGATGTCTTTATATTTGTCGCCGTCGGCACATTCGAGAACATAATAATACTGTTCCGGCTGTTCAAAAACGGCAAGACAAATATCGTCGCGTCTTCCGCCTTCGTTCGTAAACCGCTTACCTTCTTTGTTGATAAAGATGATTTGGTCGGTACCGTTTACCGCACGCAGCGGATATTTCGATATTTGTCCGTCTTTAAGGTTGCCCAAATATAAAAGCTGAATCTGCTCCATAGCGGCAAGAGCTGCTCCCGCACCGGATGCCATAGTTATACCGTCGCCCTGAGAAGCCGAAAAACGGTTGGTCGTTCCCACTTTGCTCAAGTCGCTCCATTTGCCGGAGGTGTTGTACTGTTGTACCATTTTGCTGTTTGCTCCGAAACCGCCGGTAGCAATGATAACACCGTCCTTTGCGGAAATTGTAAATTTCTTTCCGTTTCTGTCGGTACACACAACACCGGTAACTCTGCCGTTTGCTTTGACAAGCGATTTTCCGGTCGTTTCAACCATGACGGAAACATTGTCCATTTTGGCAATATTTTCCACATAGGTTGAAAGGAATCCCGTACCGAGCTTCATAACGCTGGTATGGGTGCGCTGCCACAACGAACCTGCACCCTGTGCAATCTTATCGGAAAATCTCATACCGAGGCTTTCGATCCACTCCAATCCGTCGTATGCACTGTATGTCAGCGTTTTGACGAGGCCGAGATTTGCAGCCTTATCGCCGCCGTTCCACGTTTGAAGCGCGTACCATTCTTTCGAGTCGAATAAATCCGTGCGCCCCTTTGCTTTGTATTCATTCCACTGATTGCGGACAGCTTCCTGAAGGGCGGCATGTTCGTCGCTGACGGGTTTTTCGGCAAGAGCGGTTTCGAGTGTCCGCTTTACCGAATCTTTCATCGTAACCTTTTTTTGCAGTTTTTCATCGGCCGCATTGTAGATAGCGCCGCAGACGAGGGTGTCGCCGCCGACCGCACCGGTTTTTTCAACAATGATAACCGATTTGCCTTTTTGACCGGCTGCAATCGCGGCTGCAAGACCTGCTCCGCCTCCGCCGACAACTACAACATCCGCGCTCGCATTTGACGGAGCAGCGGCCGGTTTTTGCGGCCTACTCCAGCCTTTAATATCGGCACCTGCCTGTTTCAAACATTCGGACACAGCCATCGTGATTGCGCGAGACGTAATCGTCGCACCGGTTACGATATCGACATTGACGCTTTGATTTTCAACAATCCGCTGAGGAATAACGTCTACCGGTGTTAAGCCGCCTGCGGTGAGGACTGTTCCGTCCATGTTTTTTAAGGGGCTTCCGATACCGGGTGTTTCGGACTCTTTGGTCACTTCAACCCGCGCAATCTTTTTGCCCTCGATCGTAACGCGTACTTCAACATCGCCGTTTATACCGCCGATTGCCGCCGTATACGTTCCGTCTTTAGCGGATTTTCCGCCGCCCATACTCGAGGATTCTCCCTTTCCTCCTGCAAACACAAAGGCAATTGCACAAAAAAATACAAAAGCCATCCAAAACGATTTCTTCATAATATCTCCCTTTCGATATAAAATGATTGTAACAGGATAAAATGTACCACAAAGATTGTATTTTTGCAACTTGATTTTCGCTCGCGCTCGCGTGAAAGGGGGCTTCACCGAACGTCCGGCTGTGTCCGAACGTTCCGGCAGGGACGGTCTCTATGCCGTGTGGGGCTATGCACCCATACTGTGTGGAGGCATAGCTCCGTGAAGTATGGGTGCATAATGATAGACACCTTATCTACGTAATGATAGGCGCTCTATCGTTATAATGATAATCGGTCAATCATTATAATGATTGACACTCTATCCCGATAATGATAGGCAATCCCGCAGCGTAATCTAGTCTTCTTTTCCGCCGTTTCTCAGATTGTACAAATAGCGCTTGATTTTTTGGCTTGCCGTTTTTTCAAAGGATTCGACCGTTTTAACCGAACCGACTTTGGAAAAGCGGTTAACCTTATTGTTTACAAAAAACTTTATTTCCGAAAGTATTTCTTCCTGCTTGTACAGGAGGTTTTCTTTAATGTCTTCAACCGCCTGTCCTACCGAGTCAAACAAACTGCGGCTTTTCAGCTTTTCTTCGTCAAGCTGAACCAAAGCGACCAAGCCGGCGTCGTCTTCAACCACAAGGGACTCGACAACGTCGGGATGCTGGTTCAGCACAAACTCTATGTCTGCGGGGTAAATATTTTCGCCGCCGGAGCCTAAAATCATATTTTTTAAGCGCCCCTTTAATGCGAGCCACATACCGTTGTGCAAAACTCCCAAGTCGCCGGTTTTGAACCAGCCTGCGCCGCATTCGTCCCTGTCGGTGGTAAAAACGGCGGCGGTTAATTCGGGTTCCTTGTAATAGCCCTTCATAACGTTGTCGCCGCGCGCGGCAACTTCGCCGATTCCCGTTTGCGGGTCGGGGTTCAAAATGCACAGTTCTATGCCCTGCATGACAGGGCCTACGGTACCGGGCACGGTATTCGACGGGCCGGAGCCGGCGAGCAGGGGCGACGTTTCCGTTAAACCGTAGCCGACCGCATAGGGAAAGCGCGCGTCCTTCATAAAGATTTCTGCGGCGGGGTCTATCTTTGCTCCGCCGATACCGAAAAATCTGATCCGTCCGCCGAACAGTTTTTTAAGTGAAATGCCCGCAATGCGGTGAAAAAGCTTTTGGTAAAAGCGTTTGCGGTACAGTTTTTTCAGCATGTCCGATTTGGTAAAGGCGGGAACAATTTTGTTTTTATATATCTTTTCCATGATCATCGGAACGCTCAGCACGATTGTAGGGCGTATCTTTTTAAAAGCGGGCAGGAGGGTCGATACGGTCGGAGGGCGCTCCAAATAGTACACGCATGAACCGTTTAAAAACTGCATAACAAAACCGATGGTAAATTCATACACGTGGGAAAGGGGCAAAAACGACAAACATTTGTCGAACTTGTTTACGCGGTGGACGGTTTGGCACTGAATCGCCGTAAACACGAGATTTTTATGCGACAGTTCCACGCCCTTCGAGCGGCCGGTTGTTCCCGACGTATAAATAATCGATACCGTATCTTCTTCTTGCACGCTGACTTCGGGCACAGAGGCAAGGCCGCCTGTGTGCATATCAACGGAAGGAGCACTTTCGGGAATGTCCCTGCCCTCTTCGCGAAGTACGCGGTAATCTTCCATGCGTATAATCGATTTTAAAACTGAAGAAGGAATTTTATCCAAGCGGCTTTTAAGTTTTTCGGAAACGATAATCACGGAGGCGCCGGCATGACGGATGATATTTTCAACTTCGTCCGCAGTAAAATCGGGTAAAAGGGGAACCGCAATCGCTCCCGAATTGACAATGCCGAAGTAGGCGGCACCCCAGTTCGGAGCGCCGGTACCGTATATTGCCACCCTGTCGCCGGGTGCCGCCCCCAGCCGAAACAAAATGCGCGATACCTGAGCACTGCGCACGGCGATTTGCGCATAGGTAAGCGGCTTTGAATTGACAAAGGACAGGGCGGGACGGTCTTTAAAGCATGCAATCGAGTGCTTAAAAAGCGCGGGGAAGGTATAAGAGCCTAAATCATAAACCGTTACCATGTGCCGCTCCGCAGGAAAAAGGCTCAATACGCATAAAGGTGTCGGAGCGTTCGTAACCGACGGATATAATGTTTACGGGAGTGCCGCAATAGTCTTCAATAAATTCCACGTATGAGCGCGCCTGCTCGGGAAGTTCGGCATAAGAGCGGCAGTTTTTTAAAGGCGTTTTCCAGCCTTTAAAATGTTCGAGCACGGGCTTTGCTTTGTTTAGTGCTCCGATGTCGGCGGGAAAGTCGGTTACAATTTTTCCGTCTACGTCGTAGGCAACGCACGCTTCTATGTTATCCAATTCATCGTAGATGTCGAGGTGGGTCAGCACAAGGTCGGAAACGGAGTTTGTGCGGCATGCGTAGCGCAGCGCAACCAAATCCAAATAGCCGCAGCGGCGCGGTCGTCCGGTGGTAACGCCGTATTCGCGTCCGGTTTCGCGCACGTAATGATACAGCTCGCTTTGGGTTTCCGTATCGAATTCGGTGGGCATGGGGCCGTTTCCGACGCGGGTCGAATAGGCTTTAAAGACGCCCAATACGCGGTCTATATCGCGCGGTCCCATACCCGCACCGACGGCCGCCCCCGAAGCGCATGACATTCCCGACGACACGTAGGGATAGGTTCCCGCGTCCAAGTCGAGCAGTGCTCCTTGTGCGCCTTCAAGCAGGATTTTTTTATCTTTGAGCCGGTACATTTCGGCGGTTATATCGACTTTCATCTTTGCCAAGCGTTCAATATAGGGTTCGATAAAAATGCGGTCGGCTTCATCAAGTTCGGCGTATTTTTCCTGCCAAAACAGGTCGGCTATGCGGATACCGTCGCGTTCGGACTTCATGGAATAGGCGGTACCGATTCCGCGTCCGGTGGTTCCAATGGGGTGCGTGCGCTCGCTGTCGCGCTTTTTATCGATTTCGCGGTAGCGCGGGAACACGAGGTGAGCGCGGTCGGAAATAAACACGCGGTCTTCCCAGTCTATGCCGTTTTCTTTAAGCATGGCAAGTTCGGCAAAAAGGGCTTCGGGGTCTATAACCATTCCCATTCCCAAATAAACCGTTTTGTTCGGATATAAGATTCCCGAAGGAACCAAATGCAGGGCGTACTGTTTGCCCCCGGTAACGATGGTATGGCCGGCATTTGCACCGCCTGAATAACGGACAATCACGTCTGCGGAAGAAGCAAGATAATCCACGATTTTTCCCTTGCCTTCATCGCCCCACTGGGCACCGATAACTACTGTATTCATAAAATCAGTATAGCACAGGACGGGGTTTCTGCATAGACCGG
>CAUTRX010000079.1:0-5585 GCA_963540775.1 uncultured Treponema sp.
AGTAAAAACAAAAACACACCGAGTAAAAACAGCAGGGCGTATTTTTTTCGGCGAATTACCCCGTGGCTTAAAATAACCGTATTATACAAAGCCGTTAAAAGCAGATAGATTTGCATATAGGTAAGCAAGGCGCTGTATATCGGTATCGGAGTAAAGATGACAATAAGCGTATATAAAAAGGCGGGAGATAAAATTACGCACAGGATGTGAAAATATTTTTTGTTCAGCAGTTCGTGTATAAAGAATGATATGAAAATAAGGGCGCCGGAAAGCGTGATATAACCGAGCTTATGCAGGGTAATGCTGCTTATAAAGGGTAAGACGGTAGCAAGTAAAAATTCGTCGTAACAGGCTACCCGCAGTCCGAATACAAAACTTAACATACTGAAATACAATGCCAGCCGTTGTTTCGGATAGAATATAAAAAGCGAAAGAAAAAATACCGAAAGCAGTACCAAAGTACCGGCAAGAACGGTTGAAGATATAACCGCGCGGTTATGGCTTTCGTACAAAGCTTCATAAAAACCGATTTGTATGGGTTTAAAAAAGGCGGGGTCTCTGTCGCTAAAATTTGAAATATGAAACACAAGCACGGCTTCGGTTTTTTCTTTGAGGGGTAATACGACTACGTTTGAACCCCAATGGAAAACCTCTTCGGCAGCGCTTGTTGCCGCCTTTCCCGAACTGAAAAAAGCTTCTCCGTCAATGTATACCGTACAGGCGGACGAAGGCCCGTTGAGCTTTAATGCGTACATGGCGTTCGGTATAAAGTCCGTTATTTTTATCGCATAGGATGCATAAGCGTGAGCGGGCAGCGGATCGGTATATGCGTTCCAGCGTTCGGATATTTCTTCAAAACGCTCATAACGGAATATATCTTCTTGAGGATCTATAAATCGGTTCGGTACGAAAATCCATTCGCCTTTTAAATTGACTATTTCGGAAGTTTGCATATCCGCAACGGAATAACACCCTTTACGAACAGCCGTATGTTCTTGAATCGGATCGGCCGATCTGCATGAGAATGATATAAAACTGCATAACAAGCCGAGTATCACACAAAGGCTTCTATATTGTTGCGACTGCATAAAAATATATTTTATATAAAAATTGAGTAGCTGTAAAGAGGATATAAGAAAAGTGTATGCCTATTCACATGTGTATGGCGGCTTGTTTTTACGTAAAGAGCCCTGAAAAATCGGAATTTTTTAGAGATGAGCGTCTATCCTTGCCGTCTTTACCGCTATAAATAGGCGCGGCATTGTCGTCAAATTCAATATTTATAATACGGAGTGAAAATAATTTATTCAGCCGCTTTTTGAATTCTTTCACGCAGCAGCTGTGCAAAAGTACCTGTGTCATCCTTAGAGACAAATACCGCTTGGGCTATTCCGGGCATAATGCCGTCCGCAGCGGTTACGTACCGGAGCGCGCTTTGAGACGGAACATCGGTTTGCACTTCCGCATTTACCGGCAGCAAACGGGTTGAAGAAACAAGCGCTGCCTGCGCGGCGGCACTTGCCGCTTCACGAATAAGGGCGCGCCCCTTTGTCAATTTTTCGGTCGCTTGTGCCGCGTTTTGAAAGGGGGACTTCAGAACGGAAAACTGTAAAGCGGCGACCGTGTCCGCAATCAAAAAACGTTTTGCGCTGCTCGTTTGCGAGGGCATAAACCACAGCGTATACTTTCTCGAAGCACCTTCACTTAGCGAACGGTAAAAGGACAATGGCGCAAAAACGACAAGCGGCTGCTCCTTTTCCGCCGATAGTGCCGCGTCTTCAGTACTTAACTGAAGCCACTCGTGTGGTAAAAGACCGTATTTTTGCCACAAGCCGATGCGCTCTACGGTTCTCTTTACGGCGGCGAAAGCAAAAAACGAAGAAAATACCACGTCGGCATTTTCTTTTAAAAGATATGTCGATTCATTAAAAGCCTCAATTCCTTCCTGCGCTTCAAGCAAGGACGAAAAAAACATAAGCAGGTGAGTGTCGTCTTTTCCTGCGCATAAAAAAGGTGCAGCGCCCGACCGCTCTTGTGCCGACTTTTTTTCGAAACCGAGCGCTTCGAGCCGTGCAAGCGAAAACGGTGTAGGAGCGGCATTCAACTGATTGAAATTCTTTTTGGAACATAAAAGCTCAAACGGATCGGACAGCAGCGGCGTACCCGTAAGCCGTCCGTCGGTTTGTACTGCAACACGTATCGGAAAGGGCAGCGTTTGCAGTACCGCCGTTTCGGCATTGCGGACAATCGGTTCAACGGAATCCATATTCGCACCGTCATACGTGAACAATAAATCGTACTGCACCGTTTTTGCGATATGCGCCCGTAGCGGTTTTGTATCGTCAAGGACAAAGGCCTTCCATTCGGTACCTTGCGTATCCAGCCACGAAGATAAACCGCGCACAATCGGTTCCGGCAAACCGTAAAACGCAACGCGCATTGTTCCGGCGCCCAAACTGAAGTACGTGTATACCCCTATTAAGGCGGCAGCAACGCCCGCAATTACAAGTAAAGCGCCATTTTTTTGCTTTCTCATGCTATAACTATAGCACGGAAAAGACATTTTACGCAAACGGCTTTCCGTCAATTTAAACCGTCAATCATTTTTTGCAAGGATTTTACGTATCGTGACGGCGGAATTCCTGTTATTTTTTTAAAGGCCGAAGAAAAATGGAAAACCGAGTCGTAGCTTAATTTTTCGGCAATTTCGGTAACGCTTAGAGCCGTGCTGCGCAGTAAGAATTTTGCTTCTTCAATTTTGAGTTCGGTAAAGTGCAGCATAATGCTTTTTCCCACTTCTTTGATGAATTTTTTCTGAATATGGCTGGTACTCATATTGATATGTGTTGCAACCTCCGTAAGGTGTATTTTGTTATATACGCTGTTTTTTAGATAGCAGATAACCTTTGTTACGTCGGGTGAATAATAATTGAAGTCTTTATACGGAGTGCTGTAAGAGTTTTGTCCGTCGCAGTCGGACAGTAATTCCAACAGGAAAAGTTCCAGCAGTTTTTTTATAATCTGAAATGTATATTTTCCGCTATTTTTCTTCAATTCGATTCCTGAAAAGCTCAACGCGCTTAAGGGTTTTTTAAAGCTTTTACGCGCTTCGTACAGGATTTGTCCGATTATATACCTTTGACTGTATGAAGACGAATACATACATTTTGCTTTTAAGGTTTCCAGCGCCGTACTTTTTGAACCGAAAGATATGATGAATAAGCTGTACTTGGTTCCGTTTGCCATAAAGTTATGCCCGATATTCGGAGGTATTAAAATACATTGTTCTTGTTTCAGTATAAGCGGTTTTTCAAATCCTTCAATTTCGGCCAGTAATTCTCCGCTATCTAAATACGCCAATTCCCAAAAATCATGGCTTTCGGATTCAAATGCGTAATCCTTGAAATTCTCAAAGTAATGCACTGTATAAAGGGAATCAACGGTAACAAAAGAATGCAGCTTAATTCCGCTGTAGCTGTGACAGGGCGCTTTCATACATAAAATTATATGAGCATTTTTTATAAAATGTAAAGCCTTTTTTGAATAGACAGCAAAAAAGAGTCGGGATATACTTATTTTGTCATTATGTTATACTGGGAGGTATATATGAAAAAGATTCTAATGATGATACTGTCTTTAACCTTAATCATTTCGTGTTTAACCGGATGCAAAAAGAATTCCGCTGTTTCGGCTAAACCCTATGCAGGACAAACATTGACCGTCCTATACATGTCGAGTGTATATGCCGATGCTGCAAGGCAAATGGTCGCTGAATTTGAAGAAGCAACCGGTGCAAAAGTTGATGTTGTGGATTTTCCCTATGTAACATTACATGAAAAAGCCCTGCTGGATTTAACAAGCGGAACAACCGGCGCATACGATGTTATAGACGTTGCAAGCCAATGGGATGGGGAGTTTTCTCCGTTTTTAACGGACCTGGAACCGTTTATCAAAAAAGATAATTATGATATGAGCGTTTGGATTGAAAATGTCTTTAACAATTGCGGAAAATGGCAAAATACGGTTATCGGCATTCCGAATGCAAGTACGCCGCAGGTTTTTGCGTATCGTACGGATCTACTTCCCGACGGTATTCCTAAAACATGGGAAGAGTACCGCAAAGTGGCAAGTGATTTGACGAAAGACGGCATGTACGGCACCACGATAAGTGAAGCGCCCGGTCAGCTTGGCGGTGTTTTTGATTATATTTTATGGTCAATGGGCGGCTCGTGGGCAGATGAAGACTGGAATGTTACCATCGATTCTCCTGAGGCACGAAATGCTTTAAAGCATTTGTATGAAATTAACAAAAACGCCATGCATGCCGCAAATTTAACGTGGGGCGTTGAGGAATCGGTAAAAGCCTTTTTGGACGGAAAAGCGGCTGTATGTGAAACGTGGCCGACACTCGGTATTACACAAAACGGAGACAATCCCGAAAAATCAAAAGTGGTGGGTAAATGGGCGTTAGATGTAATTCCTTTTGAAAAAACGGGTGTAACTCTTTTAAGTGCATGGGATTTGGCAATCCCTAAATCTTCAAAAAACAAAGAACTGGCATGGGAATGGATAAAAATGTATACCGCTGCCGAGAAGCAACAAAAATTCTATGAGGATTTTGCCATATTAAGTCCGCGGAAAGCTTTTTGGGAGCAGGATTCGATTAAAAACTCCTCTTTGTATCCACTCCGCACCGCCCTGGACACGGCGAATATGTGGTGGAGGATTGCCGCATCTGTCGAGGCGGATACTGCTTTAAACATCGCCGTTTCCGCATATTTGTCCGACCAAGCCGACCTTGAAAAAACGATAAAAATAATGGAAGAGGGACTCAAAACCGCTTTGAAAAATTCTCCGCCCGAATCCGGAATAAAAAATTATAATCGGTAGTCAGCACCCCCGATGCTCTGCGTGCGGGGGATAAAATCCTCTGCACGCATGAATAAATCTTACGGACGGTTACTATTTTGCTCTCCGTTACACAGGTATATAAATGAAAAATAAAGATACATTGTCGGCATGGTTTTTTTTACTTCCCGCCTTGCTTTTTTTGGGAATAACGGCTTTATTTCCGCTCCTTTATTCTCTGTGTTTAAGTTTTTTCCGCTTAAAGATAAATCTGCCCAATCAAAAAATGATTTTTGTCGGTTTCGAGAATTATGTAAAGTTATTTTCGGACAAACTGTTAGGCGTTTCCGTTTCGAACACGCTTATTTTTGCATTTATTTCAGTCACATGTGAAACAATACTCGGGATCACGGTCGCCATGGTTATTTGCTCGAATAAATTTTGGACAAAAATCATCACATCCGTATTTATCGTTCCGATGATTATGGCACCCGTCGCAATAGGAACATTATGGCGCATGATGCTTGACGCTTCTACGGGAGTAATAAACTATTTTATTAATCTATTGGGATTTGAAAGTGTAAGTTTTTTAAGTAATTCAAAGACGGCAATGGGAAGCGTTATTTTTGTCAATATCTGGCAATTGACGCCATGGGTTACCGTCATCGCGGCGGCGGCTTTAAAAAATCTTTCTGAAGAAACTTTGCAAGCCGCTATAGTCGACGGCGCAACGTCTT
>CAUTRX010000080.1:0-5568 GCA_963540775.1 uncultured Treponema sp.
CCAGGCGAGGGCATAGCGCATTCCTTCAATGGGAGAATAGTTATTAAAAACGGCAACGACAACCGAACGCACTGCGGAAGGAGCCGACGAAAGCGCCTTAATAAAAACATCTTTTCCTTCGGAAGCGACATAGCTGTAAGAAATATACTTTACAATGTCGGTAAAATCGTTATCCTGTTTTACCGCATCGGCAATAAAATCCCGAACGCGCATTTCCGCCTGCTCTTTGACTGCGGGTAAAGCATCGGGATATAAAACCTTTTTTATATAGGCTTGAACGGCAGCGGCGGGGATTGAATAATTTGTATCCTGACGTCCCCTGTACTTCCATGTATTTACACCCAGTACCGCATAGCCGGTTGGCGCAGATTTATCCGCAACTAAAAGAGGCCCGCCGGAGTTTCCGCCGTCTATTTGCGCCGAATGCTGAATAAGAGCGGTAATATCGGGGTCAACCAAATCCTTTATCCGTGCGGCGGCATTGGTAACCGACCCCTTTCCCAGCTGCCACAGCGGTTCTCCCGCAAGTCCGGGAAAGCCCGCCGTCCATACATCCTGACCGTCGGCGGCAGGTGTTGTGCTGAAAGATAAACCCGTTTTAAAAGGATTTACACCCTTGGGAAAACTTAAAATCGCCAAATCGATTTCTTCATCGGCATTTAAAACCTTCAAGTTATCGTATTTTTTTGTTCCGCCGTCCGCACTTTCAAATTCAACCGATACCGTTTCGGCTTGCGATACGACATGACGGTTTGTAATGATATAGTTTGTACCGTCAGCGGCGACATATACAAAGCCCGAACCGAATCCGCCTTTTAAATAAGAATCGACAGCTTTAGCATACGAAGTATAGCCTTTTGACTGCAAAGAATCGCGGTATTCTTCAAGCATGGAAACACTTGCAGGATAGTATTTTTCGCGGACAATTCCGACATAATTTTTGACTTGAGAAAAAGCGGCAGCGGGAACTACACAAAGCAAGACAATAAAAAGCCGTTTCGCCGTCAAACAGAATTTACACATACAGCCCTCCGTTTCGTTCAATCTAAACAAAATTCATGTTTATGTAAAGATGACCCCTTTGCGTTTCAATCAATTTTTATTTTTTTAAGCTTCCAAATATCGCGCACATAATCTTCGATTGTGCGGTCTGAAGAAAACTTTCCGCAGCGGGCAATATTCAGCAAAGTCTTTTTTGCCCAACCGTCACGGTCAAGATAAGCGGCGCCTACCTCTTCCTGCGCGCGGCAATAGGCGTCAAAGTCGGCAAGCACATAATACACATCGGGGCGCTGTCCTTCGACGCCGTATACCAACGAATCGTACAATTCGCGGAAAAGCTGGCGGGAAGGATCGAAGGTGCCGTCTATAAGCTGATTTAAAGCTTGTGCAAGGCGCGGATTTTCCTGTATGTATGTTTGCGGATTATACGGACGTTCCGTGTCCATTGCATGAATCTCTTCCGCTTTAAGACCGAATATAAAAGCGTTTTCCGCACCGGCTTCTTCCACAATTTCGATATTTGCGCCGTCCAAAGTTCCCAGCGTCAATGCGCCGTTAAGCATAAACTTCATGTTGCCCGTTCCCGAAGCTTCTTTTCCCGCGGTGGAAATTTGTTCGGATACGTCGGCGGCGGGGAAGATTTTTTCGGCGGCGCTTACGCGGTAGTTTTCGACAAACACGACGCGGATTTTTCCGCGCACACGGCGGTCGTTATTGACTTTTGCGGCAACGGCATTAATCAGCTTTACAATACTCTTTGCGCGCCGGTAACCGGAGGCGGCTTTTGCACCGAAGATAAAAGTGCGCGCGGGCGGATTAAAATCGCTTTCTTCCGAAATTCTGTTGTACAGATAAATGATGTGCAAAATATTCAAAAGCTGGCGCTTGTATTCATGCAGGCGCTTTATCTGCACGTCAAAAATCGATTCGGGATCCAAAAATTCGTTTTGCGTCGCTTTAAGCCACGCGGCCAAATCCTTTTTGTTCGCCTGTTTGATTTCAAGCAGTTCGCGCAATACTGCCGTATCGCCGGCGTGTTTTTCAAGGTTTTTCAAAACCGATAAATCGGTTTCCCAGCCGCTTCCCGCATACCGGGTAATAAAGGAGGCAAGGCGCGGGTTCGCGCTCAAAAGCCAGCGGCGCTGTGTAACGCCGTTTGTCTTATTATTGAATCTTGCAGGATACAAATCCGCCCAATCTTTCAATTCCTGCTTCCGTAAAATTTCAGAATGCAGGGCGGCAACGCCGTTTACACTGAAACAGGAATGAATTGCAAGCCACGCCATGTAAATCATACCGTTGCGGATAATGCTCATGCGGTTTTGTTTGTCGTAGTCATCGGGGAACCGGCTGCGTAAATCGCCGAGAAACCGGCGGTTGATTTCTTCGACAATTTGATAGACACGCGGCAGTAAGTTTTGAAAAATATCGATAGGCCATTTTTCCAAAGCTTCGGCAAGAATCGTGTGGTTCGTATAGGCAAAGGTTTTTGTTACAATCGCCCATGCCGCGTCCCATTCAAGACGATACTCGTCCATAAGCAGGCGCATAAGCTCGGGAATTGCAACGACCGGATGGGTGTCGTTCAATTGAATTACATGCAGTTCGGCAAACTTTGAAAAATCTTCTCCGTGGACTGCGGTATAAGCGCGTATCATGTCCTGCAAACTTGCCGAGCAAAAAAAGTATTGTTGTTTTAAGCGTAGCGTTTTACCGGAAGGGCCGCTGTCGTTCGGATACAACACGCGGGAAATATCTTCTGCGGAATTTTGTTTTGCAACGGCGCGCGTATAATGCATGTCGTTAAAAAGCTGCAAATCGAAGCCTTCCGGCGAACTTGCTTCCCACAAGCGCAACGTATTTACCGTATGTGTACCGTATCCGATAATCGGCATATCGTAAGGTGTGGCGGTTATGCGTTCGGCATTTTCCAAATAAAAATAATCGCGTCCGTCATTTCCGTGCCGCACGGCAACCGAGCCGCCGAACAGAACTTCGACTTCCAAGTCGCTGCGCTTAACTTCCCACGGATCGCGGTATTTAAGCCAGTTGTCGGGATACTCCACTTGAAAGCCGTCTTCCACGCGCTGCTCGAACATTCCGTAGCGGTAGCGGATACCGTAACCGCAGGCGGGATAATTCAGTGTTGCAAGCGAATCCAAAAAACAAGCGGCAAGACGTCCCAACCCGCCGTTACCCAAACCGGCGTCCGGCTCTTCGTCTTCTACGGCGTTGTAATCAAAACCCGCCTCTTGCAGCGCCTTGATAACCGCATCTTTAATACGCATATTGATTATGTTGTTGCCAAATGCCCGCCCCATCAAAAATTCCGCCGAAAGGTAATAGATTTTGCGTACCCGATTTTTTTCATACGTACTGTTTGTTTTACGCCAGCTTTCCGTCGCAGTGTCCAAAACGGAAGCGGCAACCGCATCATAGACATCGTGAGGGTTTGTATATGCGCTATCTTTTGTAAACTCTCTTGTAAGGCGCCGATTTACCGCCTCTTTGAATTTTTCACTGTCAAATTTCATAGTATTCTCCTTTTATCCGACAACGGAAATTTCTCCTGCTTTATAATAGCAGTTATTTGCCTATTAATACAACCATTGTTTCGCCCGCTAAGGGATATTCGAGTGTTGTAAACGCAATTGCATCTTTTTCATCCAAAAAATCGCCGGGTGACGGGATGGAAGTGTCGATACAGCGGTACCATTTTTTTCCCGGAGAGGCGGCAGGAATTTTTACATGAATAAAATCTTTTCCGGCATTGCACATTAAATAAAAATCGTTATCGTCATGCTCATGAAAAATATCGTCTTTACTGCCGTCCAAAAAACAGGCAAGAAAATATTCCTGTTTTTCCCAGTTGAATGCTTTTGCGTGTTCGTCAAACCAGCAAATATCCGGAATATCATTCGCCGAAAGATCCTGCCCCGAAAAAAACTCGGGACGGCGGAATGCCGGATGACGCAGCCTGAACGCAACGGCTTTTTTTACAAAGCCGAAAATGTCGGCATGCGTGTTCTTCAAATCCCAATCAAACCATGACGTTTCGTTATCTTGGCAATAGGCATTATTGTTCCCCTTTTGCGTACGTCTGAACTCGTCCCCGCCTAAAAGCATGGGCGTTCCCTGCGATAAAAGCAACGTCAACAGCATATTTTTTATCCGCTGCCTGCGCAAGCGCTCAACGGTAGGATCGGTACTTTCACCTTCATATCCGCAGTTACAGCTGTAATTGTTATCCGAGCCGTCTTTGTTCCGTTCACCGTTGGCTTCGTTGTACTTACGGTTGTAGCTTACCAAATCGTTCAGTGTAAACCCGTCATGACTTGTTAAAAAATTGATTGAATGGAACGGCTTGCGCCCGCCGTGAAAATACAAATCGGAACTGCCGGTAAGACGGGTTGCCGCAGCTCCGGCAAAAGACAGATCCCCGCGCCAAAAACGGCGGATATCGTCACGGAAGCGGTCATTCCATTCCGCCCAGCGGCCGCCGGGAAAGCAGCCTACCTGATAAGCGCCGCCGCCGTCCCACGCTTCGGCAATAATTTTAGTGTTGCGCAAAAGCGGATCTTCGGCAATACGTTCGAGCATGGGCGGATTTTCCATCAAGTTTCCGTGCGTATCGCGTCCCAAAATCGAGCCCAAATCAAAGCGGAACCCGTCCACGTGCATTTCGCTCACCCAATAGCGCAGACAATCGATTATGTACGTGCGCACAACCGGATGATTGCAGTTTACCGTATTGCCGCAGCCTGAAAAGTTTTTATAAAACCGCTTGTCTTCTTCTTCAAGTATATAATACACGGAATTTTCAAAACCGCGGAAGTTTAACGTTTGCCCGTGTTCGTTCCCCTCCGCCGTATGGTTAAACACAATGTCCAAAATAACTTCAAGGCCGTTTTTGTGCATTTCGCGCACCATTTCTTTAAACTCGTTTACACAGGCTCCCGGCGTTGTATCGGAAGCATAAGACATTTTCGGTGCAAAAAAGGCAACGGTACTGTACCCCCAATAGTTTTTCAGCCGCTCGCCCGTATCGGGGTTTGTATTTATGTTTTCGTTTTCGTCGAATTCCTGCAGCGGTAAAAATTCAACCGACGTAATACCCAAATCTTTTAAATAGGGAATCTTTTCCGTAAAACCGCGATAGGTGCCCCGCAGTTTTACGCCGGAATTGGGATGTTGCGTAAAACCTCTTACATGCGTTTCATAGATAATGCTTTGCTGCAGCGGATAGTTAAGCGGGCGGTCTCCCTGCCAATCAAAATCCTCATCGCAAATAACAACGCATTTAGGAACACTCTTACCCGAAGTACCGGTCAAAGCCTTTGCATACGGATCGATTAAGTACCGGTTTTTGTTAAACCGATGCCCCTTTTCCGGCGCAAAGGGACCGTCAACCGTATACAAATACAGCGCCCCCTTGGTCAATCCGTCCACGTGAATATGCCAAATATCTCCCGTGCGGTTTTGTACGGAATCGAGATTAAAACGGACAAACGGTTCTTTATCGTCGGAAGTGCGAAAAAGTTCCAGCGTTACCGCATCGGCATTCCG
>CAUTRX010000081.1:0-5562 GCA_963540775.1 uncultured Treponema sp.
TCCGCAAAGATTACGCTACTCATGAACAGCACCCGCTTGAACTGCTTGACGAGCGCCGCCGTTACGTCGTCGGTGCGGGAATAAACACGCGGGACTATATGGAACGGGTTCCCGCTCTTATAGCGTCGGGAGCGGACGTTTTATGTCTCGATTCTTCGGAAGGTTTTACCGAATGGCAAAAACGCGCACTGCACGACATTCATACTGAATTCGGCGAACAGGTGCGCGTCGGGGCGGGTAATGTCGTAGACAAAGAAGGTTTTTTGTTTTTAGCGGAAGCCGGGGCCGATTTTGTAAAAATCGGTATCGGAGGCGGTTCGATTTGCATAACGCGCGAGCAAAAGGGTATCGGCCGCGGACAGGCAACCGCCGTCATTGAAGTTGCTCAAGCGCGTGACGAATACTTCAAAAAGACGGGCGTTTACATTCCCATTTGTTCCGACGGCGGGATTGTTCACGATTACCACATGACACTTGCTTTGGCGATGGGTGCCGATTTTGTAATGCTCGGCCGCTATTTTGCCCGCTTTGACGAAAGTCCGACCAACAAACTCATCATAAACGGCAACTACGTGAAAGAATATTGGGGCGAAGGTTCCAACCGCGCGCGCAACTGGCAGCGTTACGATCTGGGCGGCAGCGCACACCTTTCGTTTGAAGAAGGGGTCGATTCGTACGTGCCCTATGCCGGACGTTTGCACGATAACGTGAGCGTAAGTATGAATAAAATACGCCACACCATGTGCAACTGCGGCGCTATTACAATAGAAGAATTACAGCAAAAGGCGAGGATTACCCTTGTGTCCCAAGCGTCGATTGCCGAAGGTTCCTCGCACGATGTCGTTGTTAAAAATACAACTATTCGGGCTGAATGAAATTTTCGAACGGAAATAGAAAATTGCCGGATAAAGCGATGCGGATAATTTTTATATAAAGGCGCTTTTTTTCGTCGCTTTGCGCCTATAATACGGTATGGACGATAACTGTATTGAAAGCGCCGTAACGGAAGATTCCGTTTGCACCGCCGCACGTGAACATTTCGGTATTGCGTATTTATACCCGTGGCAGCGCATGGTTATTGCAAATATTATGGACGCTGCCCAAGACGGGGAACGCGGAAATCAAATTGTGCTTTTGCCGACCGGTGCGGGTAAATCCCTGTGCTTTATGGTGCCCGCCTTGCTTTTAAGCGGCCCCACTTTGATTATTTATCCGCTTTTGGCATTGATGAACGATCAAATGCGCCGTCTTGCCGAAGCAAAGCTCGATGCGGTTGTGTTCCGCGGCGGACAAAGCGCTGCCGAACGGAATGACTGTTTTTCGCGTATAGAAAAAGGCGCCCGTTTTATCCTTGCCAATCCTGAAGTGCTGCAAAACGACGCCCTTGTGACACGTTTGGCGCGCTGCGATGTAGCGCATATTGCAATAGACGAAGCGCATTGCGTGTGTGAATGGGGCGACAGCTTTCGCCCGGCGTACACGGAATTGGGGACCATTATACGGAAATTGGGATGTAAAACCGTTACCGCGTTTACGGCGACCGCATCGGATCATGTTTTAAACCGCGTTGCCGAAGTGTTATTTGCAGGAGATGCCCACATTGTACGCGGCGAAACCGATCGGCCGAATATACATTATTCGGTTTTTCCTTGTGCGGCAAAGCAGCCTGCCTTGATTGAACTCGTCTCACGCGAACGGCGTCCCGCCATCGTTTTTTGTGCAAGCCGCAGCCGTACGAAAGAACTTGCCCTTGTGCTGCAGGATGTTTTGTCCCGAAAAGGAGAAAAGGACAGCGTGCGCTTTTATCATGCTGGCTTAACGCGCGAAGAAAAGGCGGAAACCGAACAGTGGTTTTACCCGAAAGAAAATGCGGTACTTGTGTCCACCTGTGCGTTCGGTATGGGAGTGGATAAAAAGGATATTCACACTGTTATTCACTACGATGCGCCTTCTACCGCCGAAGCTTATGTGCAGGAGGCGGGGCGCGCCGGACGTGACGGCAGTAATGCACGCGCGGTTTTGTTGTGGTCGCTTCAGGATCGGGAAAAACTGCAAAAACAAGGGGCCGAAAAAGGTGCCCGCTATGCCGTACTTGCGGATTTTGCGCAAAGCTCCGGCTGCCGCAGGGAGGTGCTTCTTAAAGCGCTCGGCGAAGAAAACTGCGTGTGCTCCGGTTGCGATGTGTGTGAAAAAACGGCTTTCAGTGAAGCCCCCGACGTGCAGCGGTTGTTAGACTTTTTATGCAAAAACCGTAAAAAGTACAGTGCGGTAAAAGCACTTTCGCTGTTCCGACGCGAAGAAAACCGTGCGAGTACAAAAAAATGGGGTATCGGTATTTGGGACGAAAAAAGTGCAGCCGATGTTCTGTATGCGCTCAAACAGCGCAGCGGCATAAACATAAAAAAATATGTTATGTAAATGAAATGCCGTTCGTTTATCTTTATTCTTCCGCGTTGCCGCTTTCCGCGGAAGTGTTTTCACCGTTTTCGGCGGGTGTCTCTTCTTTCGGCTTGGAACGCACTATTACTCTTCTGCGCGGCGTTTTGTTCCGTTCCTTGTAACGCGCCACATAAAAAACAAAGTTAAGATATAGTAAAACAATGATACATGCGGCCAGCAGCCGAACATCGGATATAACACCGAGTATAATTGCGAAGTTGCTCATATCGTTCATATGTTGTATATCGGCATAAATGCCCGAAAATCTTATACCGATTCCCCGATTGCTCAGCGTATATATTTTTTGCGGATTTACGGTGCGGCATTTTGCAGGCGCGATTTATACGTTTGTTCCTTTTCCGGTCGGATTCCGTTGCGCGTACCTTTACACCGCGGCGATTTTTTGATATACTTCGGATTTGAATACGGGTTCGTAGCTCATCCGGATAGAGCAGCTGCCTTCTAAGCAGCAGGTAGGGGGTTCGAGTCCCTCCGGACTCGATTTTAATCTTTTGCGGTGCAAAGGATTGGGTTGTTGTTAAAAGTCGTGCCGGACGCCAAACAGACATCAAATACACACGTGAATTACGGAACGTAGCGCAGTTGGTAGCGCGTCTGCTTTGGGAGCAGAATGTCGCAGGTTCAAATCCTGTCGTTCCGACTATGAATGTAATTCCTTACATTATTTTGAGCTTAGGTGCTACTGTTGTCGGCGCTTTAAGCGGTATGGGCGGTGGTGTTATTATAAAGCCCGTTATGGATTTTATGGGCGATTACGACTCCGCAACCATCGGCGTACTGAGCAGTATGACCGTTTTTTCAATGTCGCTTGTGTCGCTGCTGCGCGGTTATGCCGTTCAAAAAAAATCCGGTAATTCGGTTCCGATTTTTAAACTGATTGTATTGAGCGTCGGTTCGGTGTGCGGGGGTATTTGCGGCCAATACGTTTATGCACGGATCGCGCATTCGGTGCAAGATAATCAGCGTGTTACATTTATTCAAAATATATGTT
The DNA here is from genome assembly GCA_963540775.1 of uncultured Treponema sp. Classification (GTDB taxonomy): domain Bacteria; phylum Spirochaetota; class Spirochaetia; order Treponematales; family Treponemataceae; genus Treponema_C. The sequence continues at coordinate 3,452 of CAUTRX010000081.1, forward strand.
TGTTCATTTTGGTCGGCATGGTTTTTATCTATATGCTGAAATCGGAAACGATAAAAAAGCGCTCTTTTTGCGCCGTGCAGCTTTACGCTTTGTGCGGCATTATGCTCGGTTTTATATCTTCTTTTTTGGGAATCGGCGGCGGTCCCTTTAACGTTGCTTTGCTGATCTATTTGTTTTCGTTCGAGATAAAGGCCGCCGCATTTGCAAGTCTTATGACGATTTTTTTTGCACAAATTGCAAAACTGATTTCCGTTGCTTTTACGACCGGATTTTCCGTGTACGATTTAAAAATCGCGCCGATTATGATTATTTGTGCCGTTGCCGGCGGTTTGGCCGGAACTCAGCTCAAGGCAAAACTGAAACCGCGCGCAGTTGCCTTTTCGTTTAATTGCGTTCAAATATGCATTATGCTTTTGTGTATCGTGAATATGTTCCGCTCTTTAAATTGAACGGTAAAACGAAGCACTCGCTTTAGTGAAGGGTACCCGCCCGGGTGAGTGACCGCCCACATAATGCGTTATCATAAAAGAAGAGAAGAAAAACACCATTTTTGTACTTTGCAATGAGCGAATTAAAATGAGTGCGGTATTTTATCCGTTTTAGCTTTAACGTGCGCGTTTTGACATGCGTATTTTATCGATTACGGCACTCAGCACAAATACCGCAAAGGCGGGGATAAGCCAGCCGAGTCCCTTTTTATACAGGGGCAGGTTTTGCATAAGAGTACCGACAAGGGGCAGGCCTACGGACGCTTGTTCAAGTGCGTTTACGAGGCTGATAAAGGCGGTTGTGTACACGGTGCAGCAGTACATAAGCCGTCCCGTTCCCGCAATTTTTTCACACAGTGCCAATACAATCAGCATAATCGAAACCGGATACAGGGCGGTTAAAACGGGAATATTGTATTTTAAAATACCGTCAAGCCCGATGTTTGCAAAAACGAGACTGGTACACGTCCATATACAAACCCATATGCGGTAGGGGATTCGCGGAATGAGGTTTTCGAAGTAGCGGCTTATCGATATCAATAAACCGACGCAGGTTGTAAGACAGGCGAGGGTAAAAATCGATGCGAGAATTACCGCACCGAAGGGGCCGAAAAACATGCGCGATACGTGTACAAGTATCTGTGCCCCGTTTGTGGTATCGGGAAAAAGCGAGGCGCTTTTTGCACCGATATCGGCAAGCATTACATAGATTAAAAAAAGAATGATTCCCGCCAGCAGGCTGATTTTTATATTGATACCCAAAATCTTCTTTTCGTCGCGGATACCGTGCGCTTCTATTGCCGAACTTATAACCAAACCGAAATTGAGTGCCGCAAGAGTGTCCATAGTCAAATAACCGTCAATAAAGCCCTTTATCATCGGCTGCACGGCGTATTCACCTACCGGGGTACTGTAGCCGGGCATATCGGTAAAAAAAGATGCGCCGAATAAGGCGAGCAGCATGACAAGCAGAGCGGGGGTGAGTATGTTCCCCATGATTTTTTGCATACTTTTGTCGTCCGCTGCGCTGATGATGCCCGAAAGCAAAAAAAACACAACCGTGTAGATAAAAAGCGTCATCGACGATGAAATACCGGGTGCCAAATACGGCGCTATCGCCATTTCAAACGGAACGCTTCCCGCACGCGGAATTGCAAGAAACGGGCCTATCGACATGTAAATCAAAACGGTAAAAAACACGGAAAACCGTGATCCGACACGGCCGCTTAAATTCGGCAGCCCGCGCGTTTTTGCAACCGCCATCATGCCCAAAACAGGCAGAATCACGGCCGTTATACCGAAAAAAATCATCGAAACGGCAAGATTTGTACCTGCAAGTTTTCCGACCATGGGCGGAAAAATCAAATTACCCGCCCCGAAAAACATTGAAAATAAAATTAAAGCGATAACGATAAGATCGCGGTTTGAAAATTTGGTGTTCATGGAATCCTCTAAAAAAGGTATGGTTACTATTCGGCTTGTATTTTGAACAAATATAAATCCTGAATTTTTAAAGACTTCACCGTATTCGGCTCGCGTATTACGTGCTCGCAGCTGTTGACCGGAACTTCAAGGGTGTATAGCGTCTTTTCAAAACCGTCGGCCGTAATTTCTATTTTAAAT
>CAUTRX010000082.1:0-5536 GCA_963540775.1 uncultured Treponema sp.
TTCGCGTGCGGCGCGTGCATTTTCTTCTGCAATACGCCCGACTGCTTTTTCTATTCCGCTTGTATCAATACTTACACCGCCGCCGGGAGAAGAAGACGCGGAACCTGCCTGCCCTTCCCGTTGTTTTAAGGCTTCAGTCAAGGCCGCGGTATTTTTTGCACTTTCGCGTGCGGCACGCGCATTTTCTTCTGCAATGCGCCCGAACGCTTTTTCTATTCCGCTCGTATCAACACTTACGCTGCCGCCGGAAGATGCCGTTGCGGAAATGCCTTGAGCCGCTTTTAAGGCGAGTATTTCATCACTCAGCGCGAGCGCTTCGGCATCCTGCGCGTTTTGAATAAGCAGCTGATCGAGCAGGTTCATAGCGCGGTCGTACTCGGCGCGGTCGATATACCGACGCGCCAAAGCAAGTGTATTTGCGCGTTCGGCGCCGTTTCCCGTTCCGCCCGGTATCGACCATAGTTTGCATGAACGTACCGCCAAAGAAAGCGTGAGGGCGGCGGCAAAAAACAGCACTATCGCAGCGACGGTAAAAAAAATCGGCAGCAGCCTCTTTTTGCTTTTTTCGTCGCTTCGCATATCGGATGCCACAAATGAACCGTGTGCGGGAGGAACCTCCGTTCCCCCGGCGCCTCTTTGTGCGCCGGCAGCATATGAAGCCTTTACCGAAGGCGCGCCCCTTTCTTTAAGCGGGCTTTTTCCCGCAGAACGTGCCGAAGAAAGACGCGACGCTCCGGCTATCGATTCTTCGTTTTCTTCTTCATCGCCCCAAGAATACCGGGTAGGCTCTTTATCCCACTTTTTTTTCCATTCTTCTTTATTGAAGTTCAGCTTCTTCGTACTCATAATCCAATACTCCTTCAGTACCCGCCGACACATTCGTAGAGGCACCGGCTTGCAAAGAGGCGGCAACTTCTTCAAGTATTTTGCGCCGACGTTCCGCTTCCGCCTGAGCTTTTTCGGCGGCAATGCGGGCTTGTTCTTCTGCTCTGCGCTCGCGTTCCGCCGTCAAACGCGCCTCTTCACGCCGAATTCGTTCGACTTCTTCGCTTTTGCGTACCGCCTCCTGTTCGCGGAAAACCAATTCATCATTTAAGGCCGCAATCATGCGTTTAATCTCCGGTGTTTGCACCGAATCGGGCGATAAACCGAGATATTCGGTATAATCGTCTATCGCTTCGCGGTATTTACGCAGCTGCACATGCGTATTCGCCCTGTTCAAATACGAAGAAGCCCAAGACGAATCGGCGGCAAGTGAAAGCGAAAAATATTCTTGAGCTCTTGTATAATCGGCGAGCAAAAAAGCCGCGTTTCCCGCATTGTAGTATAAACTTTTTTTATCGGTACCGGACTGTTCCGCTCCGTCCAAAAAAACTTCGAGCGCTTTTTTATAATTGCCCGTTTGAATGTAAGCTGTTCCCAGATAGTTGTATACGGCGATTTCCCGTGTTTTTTGCGCCAGGGCTTTTTGCAAAAGCGGCAAGGCCTTTTCCGGCTGATTGGTACGGAAAAAAAATTCTCCCTCATTGAATGCCGCATCCGCAGCTTCCGACGAGGCGGATGCCTGATCCTGTTGTGCATATAAATTAAAGAAATTTGACAAAAGCAGTATACAAAAACCGAAGAAAATTGTTATACTGTATGTATGGGATTTTCTATCCATATGGTTGCGCTCCCGCTCATATTGTTTTATACTAACATAGAAAAAACTCTCTTTCAATAAGAGTATCGGAGGATTGATGGGTATTTTTCAGATAATTCTCATTTGTGTACTTGGTGTAGGCGTCTGTTTTCTCCTTTTTTTTATTATCAAGTCTCTTGTCATACCGAAAAAAATAGACAGTATACAAAAACTGCTTAAACAGAAAAAAACGGCAGCCGCAATCAAAGTCGCCAAGACGATAATTGCAAGCGACGCACGCGACTATAAAGCGCACTATTATTTGGGTAAAGCGTATCTTGCGGATAACAAACCGGAACTTGCCCTCATGGAATTCCGAATCGTAAATCAAAACGCCGTATTCGACGTACTCAATATATCCGAAAGAGAATTCCGCAAATTAAGCTCCGAACTGTACGCGCGTTTTAATCACGATGATGAAGCGCTGCAGGAGTATCTTTTACTCACCAAACTGGAGCCGAATAATGCGGAAAACTATTACAATGCGGCGGTTCTGTTTGAAAAGAAAAACAAAACGGATCAGGCAATCGGCTATTATCACCTTGCCATAAAATACAATAAAAAATTCGGTAAAGCGCACGCGGCGCTCGGTATGATTTTATACAAAGGAAAACAGTATGCCGATGCAAAAAAAGAAATCGATATTGCCATTTCTTTAGCGCCGAATACGTTTTCGTTTTACTATTATCAGGGCAAAATATTAAAAGAGTCAAAGGATTATCCCGGAGCGGTCAACGCTTTTGAAAAAGCGCTGCGCGATCCCGAATTCCGCCAACGTTCTTTTATCGAGCGCGGTTCCTGCTATATGGCGGTTAACAATGTGGAAAAAGCCGTCGACGAATTCGAGCGGGCGGTAAAAGCTTCAAAAAACGATGCGGCTCAGGAAACTTTGTACGCGCGCTATTTTTTGGCGGCAGGTTACGAAATGCAGCGCAAAATAGACGCCGCCTTAGTGCAATGGCAAAAGATTGCCGAAAAAAACAAGAATTTTCGCGACGTTCCGGCAAAACTGGCTGAGTACCGCGACTTACAAAGCAACGACGGTATGAAAGAATATTTAACCGCTTCGGGAGCGGACTTCGGCGAATTGTGCCGGACCATTGCGCAAAAAACACTCAAATGCTCTCCCAAAGACGTAAGCATGACAAAGTCGGGCTGCAAAATACTTGCCGTCGACACAACAAACGAAAATTTGCGCAATGTACGCCAACAACTCGTATTAGTGGTTTTTTACCGCGATCCCGAACCGATAGAAGAAAACGAGTTGCGCACCTGGACTGAAGAAATAAAAAAGCAAAATTACGTCAAAGGTATCATCTGCACCAGTTCGGACTTTACGCGTTCGGCGAGGGGCTTTGCCGAAACGCGCCCGCTTGAATTAATCGGCAACGAAAAGCTGCAGCAGCTTTTAAGTAAAATGGATACATAATCGATGAAAATACTTTGCGTTTCCGATCAAATAGATCCGCTTGTGTACTCATCGGCTGCAAAGGATTTTTTTAAAGACATAGACCTCGTACTGTGCGCAGGCGATTTGGCGATGGAGTACGTCGATTACATCGTATCGGTATTGAATAAGCCGACCTACTTTATTTTCGGCAACCATAATTTGGAAGAATTCGGGTTCTATCATAAGCAGGATTCTGCAGAACAGATTCTCTCCGACGGCGGTTTAAGCTACGCACACGGTGCCGTGTACGCGGGTTTTAAAGTGCTACGCGAAGAAAAACTGCTTATCGCCGGTACTTCCGGTTCAATCCGATACAACAACGGCAAAAATCAATACACCGACTCGCAAATGTTTTTTATGCTGTTAAAAATGGTCCCCAAACTGTTATATAACAAACTGCGCTACGGGCGTTACCTCGATATTTTTTTAACACACGCCCCGCCGCTGGGAATCCACGATAAAAAAGACCGCTGCCATACGGGATTTGCCTGTTTTTTGTGGTTTTTGCGCACGTTTAAGCCGACCTACATGGTGCACGGGCACATTCACCTGTACGATTTGCAGGAAGAACGTGTAACCCACTGGCAAGATACGACAATTGTAAACGCATACAGTCACTACGTTATCGAATTCGGAGAAACGCAATGACGCTGAATGAAAATTCCATCCAAACCGAAAGCGATTTTAACAAGGCGCGCAACAAAGCGCTTTTTAACGATGTGCAGCACCTTTTAAATTTAAAAGAAACCGAACTGCTGTCGTTCGGCGACGTAAAAAAATGGCTCAAGCCCAAAAACGAAATATATTTGGGTATGCAGGTTGTTCCCGTCGATTTGATTGCCGGAAGCGAGGGACGGTATAAAGATTTCGACAATCATTTTTTTCCGCGCAGCATACATTTGAAAAACCGCTGGAAACGCATAGACGAAGCCCACTTACGCGACATTATTTTGCCCCCGATACAGCTTTATGAAATAGGAGGGCTGTATTTTGTAAGAGACGGAAACCACCGCGTATCCGTCGCACGCGCACAGGGAGTCGAATGTATCGACGCCGAAGTAACCAGCTTACAAAGCGAAATAAAGCTGCGCGCCGGTATGACCCGTAAACAAATCCTCAAACGTGTTTTAAACTACGAAAAACGCACCTTTTATGCCGAAACCGTATTCGGCGATGTAACCGACTACTGGGATTTGGATTTTTCGGCGGTCGGCGAATATGACGTTATCTACAATCAAATTGAAATTCACCGGCAGTACATGAGCGAAAACGCAAAAACCGAAGTTTCGATGACCGCCGCCGTCGATTCATGGTACCGTGAAGTGTATTTGCCCGTCATACATGTGCTGAAAAAACGCCGCATTATGCGCAGATTCCGTAAACGTACCGTATCCGACATGTACGTATGGCTGACCAAATATTGGGAAGAATTAAAAAATAAATTCGGAGAAGACATAAGTTTGGATACGGCGGCCGAAAAACTGAGTGACACATACGGCTGTTCATTTTTTAAGCGGTTTTTAAATGGCATAAAGCGGAGACTTGACGTTAAAAAGTAACAATGATAATATTGTACTCAAGATAAAATCATGATGCAAAAAAGTAGCAAACAACCTTTTTTCTCATTGCACCGGTACCGAAAAAGCTCGATAAGAGAATATCAGTTTATTTAGGAGAATAGTAAATTTTTATGGTAATCGATGATTCCTTAATGTATATATCCCTTATAGTAAATATCGCGGTGAATGCGGCCTTGTTTGTCTTATTGGTTATACTAAAAATCAAAAAAGAGCGTATCAGCATTTTTCAATTTTTATCCGCTATAGCCGCGGGGCTAGGATATTTTTACGCACTAAAATCGAATAATTTAAGTTTTTTGATGTTTGCAATTTCCGCACAACCACTTCTTCTCATTTTGCACTGTGCGCTTTTTTTGTATAACCCCAAAAAAATCCCGGAAAACGCGGAAAGAGCAAACCGCTTTACAGGTACCCGCAGTTTACCGACATCCGGCATACAGCACGCCGACTTCGGTGAAATGCAACCGGTGCAAGCCTATAAAGACATTATGGAAGTATCGGTTAACACGGTTTCGGTACGCGGCGAACTGCCGCAGCTTTTGGAGCGCATAAACGATATTATCATGCGCGAAATGCGCTCGGACGGTTCGGCCGTTTTGCTTGTGGATGCCTTTGAGGATTTGATTGAAGTGCGGGCATTGGCCGGACATTTTCCGCCGCCGTATAAATTGGCGCAGGAAACTTTACATGAGCCGAATGCCGTAGAAACCGAATTCAAGAGTAAGCAGTTTCCGTTTGAAGGCAATATTTTCGGCGAGATAGTAAAATCGCGCAAGCGTGAACTTATCGTGTCGCCGCAAAACGATTCGCGAATTTTTCAAAACG
>CAUTRX010000083.1:0-5521 GCA_963540775.1 uncultured Treponema sp.
ATGGCTTAAAAATCATCCCGCAGACGAAGACAAACGCGCCTTTATCGAAGCCGCCCCTCAATTGGTTTGCCGTTTTCCCGAAAAAGCGCTTCATTTTACGCGTATGCTTGAAGCCGAAAGACAGACAAAGCGCACGATGCACAAAACATCGGGGGCACAACGTTTTTCAACAGGAACCGTGCGCACTTCGCTGGATATAAGATTGCAACGCATTATGGAACACGCGCTTGAACACTATGTTAAACAAAACAAAATAATCGGCATTACCAATGCATCGGCTCTTTTAATCGATTGGCAAACGATGGAAACCCGTGCGGCAGTAGGTTCGGCCGGTTTTTACAATGATGCGATTCTCGGTCAAATCGATGCAAACATTTCCAAACGCTCGCCGGGTTCCACTCTCAAACCCTTTATCTACGCCCTCGCCTTGGATCAGGGACTCATCCACTACGGAACAATGCTCAAAGATACACCTTCGAGTTTCAGCGAATATACGCCGGACAATTACGGTAACACCTTCAAAGGGCCGATAAAGGCATGGAGCGCTCTGGTACAAAGCCGGAATATTCCCGCAGTGGAATTGGCGCGGAACCTGCACAATCCCGATTTATACGACCTTTTGCAAAAAGCGGATATTTCCGCTCTTAAAGACCGTGGACATTACGGTCTTTCGATCGTATTGGGAAGCGCCGATCTGAGTCCGTATGAACTGGTACGGCTCTACGCCGCTTTAAAAAACGGCGGCATAAACCGTCCGGTAAAAACGGCGGCATACGATTCGAGACGCAATGCGGAACATAATGCAAAAGCGGCGGATGAAGCCGAACGGCTTTTTTCAAAAGAAGCGGCCTTTATCGTCTGTAAAATGCTTGAAGAAAATCAGCCGCCGCAGGCGGCGCGTTCGTCCGATTCGGTACACATCAAAACCGGTTATAAAACGGGAACATCAATCGGTTTTAAAGACTGTTGGGCAATCGGCTTTTTTGCGCAGTACGTTCTGTGCGTGTGGATCGGCAACTTTGACGGTACCGGCAATAACTCGTTTTTGGGGCGTACCGCCGCGGCGCCGCTTTTTTTTAACATCGCCGACAGAATAAGCGCATCGGGGTTTTGCCGGGACATCATCGAAACAATACCGCCGGGGGTAAAAAAAATCAAAGTATGCGCCGTTTCAGGCGGTATTCCGAACGGAGACTGCCCGGAAACCGAAGAAGCGTGGTTTATTCCCGGCGTTTCTCCGATTGCAAAATGCCGTATTCACCGAAAAATCAGAATAGACACGCGGACGGGCTACCGCACGGACGAAGACAATAGCGAATATTGTAAAACCGTTGTGCGCGAATTTTGGCCGAGCGACTTAATGCAGCTTTTTGCACAAGCCGGATTGCCGCGCTTGGTTCCGCCCGACTATCCGAGCGGCGGCAAAAAATTGGACAGCGCGCATACGGGATTTCCGCCGAAAATCATTTCTCCGTTGAAAAACACCGTCTACGTTTTCCGCACATCCGCACCCGAAAAAAACGTGATTATTCTCAGTGCGGTAAGCGATGCGGACACCTCGGAACTGTTTTGGTTTGCAGGCGGCTCTTTTATAGCGCGCTGCTCACCGTCGGAAAAATACGAGTGGCGCCCGCAGCCGGGAAGCTACGAGCTGACCGTTACGGACAACAAGGGCAGAAGCGCATCCCGTACCGTAAAAATAGAAAGCACCGAATAAAACACCGCTACGCGGTTGCCGTATCCAAAGCGATTTCCATCATCTGCTTAAAACTGATTTGACGCTCTTCGGCGGTGGTCGCTTCTCCGGTTGCAATATGATCGGAAACGGTTAAAACGGCCAGCGCTTTGCGTCCGAATTTTGCCGCAAGCGTGTACAATTCGGCCGCTTCCATTTCGATACCCAAAACACCGTACTGTGCCCACAGTTTCCAGTTGGCATTTTCGTCGTAAAATAAATCGCTCGAAGCGACGCTCCCCACGTGATGGCTGATATTTTTTGCAAGAGCAGCCTTATGCGCTTTTTCGACCAGTTCAAAATCGGCTGTCGGTGCAAAATGCAAAGAGCCGAACCGCTGCGTCATCAAAGAAGAATCGGTACACGCGCTTGCAGCGATGATAACGTCGCGCACCTTGGTGTTTGTATGAACGGCACCGCAGGTACCCACGCGGATAGCGGTTTTTACGCCGTAAAACTGAAACAGCTCGTTTACATAAATCGACAAAGACGGCTGTCCCATTCCCGTTCCCTGTACCGACACGCGTTTTCCCTTGTAAGTTCCCGTAAAACCGAACATACCGCGTACTTTGTTATAACATTCGGGATTTTCAAAAAACGTTTCGGCAATAAACTGCGCCCGAAGCGGGTCTCCGGGAAGCAATACCGCTTCGGCGATTTGCCCCTCTTTTGCATTAATATGTGTACTCATTGTAACCTCCGGCAACTCAGCCGCTTTTGCGGCTGCGCACGGTAAATATAGCAAAAAGCGCGGAAAAAAGCAAAGGTTGATATCTGCACAGCACAAAAGACGCGTTTCCCGCTGTACAGAGTTTTGACCGGTTTTTAAAATCGGATTTGTACAAGCCCCCGTTTGCATATTCATACAAACTCCTGTATACTGTCGCAGTATTTTATCACGGAACATATGGAACAAGCACATGAATAACGGAGTTCAAAGAGAAACATTGGCAAGCAGGCTGGGCTTTTTATTTTTATCGGCCGGCTGTGCAATCGGTTTGGGAAACGTATGGCGTTTTCCCTACATTACGGGTGTCTACGGCGGCGGAGCCTTTGTATTACTGTACGTCATTTTTTTAATCGCACTCGGTCTTCCCGTCATCATTATGGAATTTGCCGTAGGGCGCGCATCGCGCAAAAACGTCGGCGGCGCTTTTTACGCACTGGAACCGAAGGGTACCAAATGGCATATTTTCGGCTACATAGCTATAGCGGGCAATTATCTACTGATGATGTTTTACACAACCGTTGCAGGCTGGATGCTGTATTATTTCTTTGCGATGATAAAGGGCGATTTAAGCGGATTAAATCCCGAACAAACGGCGGCTTTTTTCGGTGCAATGCTCGAAAAACCCGATATAACCGTTACATGGATGCTTATCACCGTCATTACAGGCTTTACCGTATGCGCCGGCGGCTTACGCAACGGAGTCGAACGCGCGGCAAAAATTATGATGTCGTTTTTATTCGTCATTATGGTTATACTTGTTGTCCGCTCGGTAACGCTTCCCGGCGCCCGTGCAGGTCTTGTTTTTTACCTCAAACCCGATTTTAATCGTATGATGCAAAACGGTTTTTGGAGTGCCGTGTATGCGGCTTTGGGACAAGCCTTTTTTACGCTGAGTCTCGGTATCGGCGCTATGACCGTTTTCGGAAGCTATATCGAAAAAAAACGCAGCCTAACCGGAGAATCGTTAAGCATACTCGGTTTGGACACCCTAGCCGCGTTTATGGCCGGTCTTATTATTTTTCCCGCAAGTGCCGCCTTCGGAGTAGATGCCGGCTCGGGCCCCGGTCTTGTATTTGTTACCCTGCCGAATATTTTTAACGCTTTACCGGCCGGTCGGCTGTGGGGCGTATTGTTTTTTCTTTTTATGAGCTTTGCCTCTATGACCACCGTCATTGCGGTCTTTGAAAACATTGTTTCATACGCAATAGACATATTACACTTCAGCCGTATAAAGGCGGTTATCATAAACGCGGCGCTCATTGCCGTACTGTCTGTTCCCTGCGCTTTAAGTTTTAATGTGCTGTCGTTTATTCAGCCCTTGGGTAAAGGCAGCGGCATTTTGGACTTGGAGGATTTTATCGTCAGCAATAACCTACTCCCGCTGGGTTCTATGATATTTTTACTTTTTTGCTGTACCGAAAGCGGCTGGGGCTGGCATAATTTTATTGCCGAAGCCGATGCGGGCAAAGGCATTCGTTTTCCGCATAAACTGCGATTTTATGTCAGCCGCATACTGCCTGCCGCCGTCTTTGCCGTTTTTATACTGGGCTATATGGAAAAATTCGTAAAATAACCCAAAATAAACACATGAAAGCCGCAACGCAAAAAAACATTGATTTTACCGAAGGCGACGTATGGAAAAAGCTTTTGATTTTTATACTGCCCATACTCGCCGGTAATATATTACAGCAATTATATGTAACCGTAGACGCCGTTATTATCGGAAAATATGCCGGCAAAAGCGGATTGGCCGCTATAGACTCGGTACATGCGCTGCTTAAACTGCCCGTGTTATTTTTAACCGGCTTATCCACAGGAGCAACGGTTATTATTTCCCGGTATTGCGGCGCAAAAGAAAAAACAAAACTCCAAGCCGCCGTACATACCGCTTTTTGCTTTGCCGGCTGCGGCGGAGTGTTGACGGGACTGGCGGGCGTAATCGGTGCGCCACTTATGCTCGATTTTATATCGGTGCCCGACGGAATTTACAATTATGCGCTTTCATACGTGCGTATATATTTTGCAGGTTTTGCCTGCATGATGATATATAACATCGGTTCGGGAATCCTCCGCGCGGCAGGAGATTCCAAAACGCCGCTGTATGTTTTAATTTTGTCCTGCTTTATCAACATCGTTTTGGATATAATTTTTGTAGCCGTTTTAAAACGGCACACGGCAGGGGCGGCGCTTGCCACTACAATCGCCCAATCGGTCAGTGCGGTTTTTACAGTCGCACTGTTATTGAAGTCTAAAAGCGGCGCAAAACTGTACTTTACAAAAATTCGTTTTTATGCACAAGAATTAAAGCTCATCATACAATCGGGTTTACCGATAGGAATTCAATCGGCATTGTATCCGTTTGCCAATATACTTATACAATCGGGTATAAACGCTTTAGGGACGGACAACATAGCGGCATGGGCTTTATGCGGCAAACTGGACTTTTTGATATGGGTTTCCGCCGATTCCATAGCCGCCGCCGTATCCGTTTTTTCGGCGCAAAATCACGGCGCACAAAAAATCGGCAGAATAAAACGCGGAACACTATGCGGCATTATTTTAAGCGTGTGCACCGTGTCGCTTATCAGTATAGTATTGTACACGTGCAGCGGCACTTTGGCAAAATTGTTTATAAGTCAAACCGATCACGACATTATTGCGGGGACGGTGCGGATAATGCGCTTTATGGCCCCGTTTTATGTGTGCTACGCATTCGGCGACATATTCGATGCGGCAATAAGAGGTTCGGGAAAAACCTTTACCGCCATGCTCGTTACCCTTATCACTGTGTGCGGCACACGCATTGTATGGATGACCGCGGTAGCCTCGGAAGGCGCTTCTTTGCGCTTAATTCTATTGAGTTATCCGCTTTCATGGATTTTACACTCGCTTGCCTTCGGCATTTATTATTTTATACACGGCAAAATAAATGCAAAGCACACTGTGAATATGTGAATTACGGCTAGCGCGGCGGAACACCCCTACCTTACACTATCGGGGTGCAAGAATTGTACATCCTTGTTAAAATGTTTTCTTGGAGATAAGAGCTTCCGTTC